>JBBQEC010000005.1:0-29891 GCA_038320305.1 Candidatus Limnocylindrales bacterium
TCGGTCGCCTGGTGCTCACCCACCTGCCGATCGACAACGGCGGCAACTGGGCGCGCGACGAGGCGGCCAAGGCGTACTCCGGACCGGTCGAGGTGGCCGAGCTCCTGAAAAGCTACGACGCCTGAAGGCTGCTTACCAGCGGCTTACCAGCCGCTTACTCGCCCTCGGTCCGCGCCTTCGCGATGTAACGATCTGCAGACCATGTGGCCAGTGCCCAGATCACGGCCAGCAACAGGATGACGCCGACCAGCAGCAGTCCCGCGATAAGAGCTCCCGGACCGAGGCGACCGCCGAGGATCAGCACGGCGACGACCGAGACGCCGATCACCATTCCGATCATCAGCAGGCCGATCTTGGACGCCGTCAGAACGAACCAGCCAAGTGAGTGATCTTGGGCGCGGCCGCTCAACCACAGCACGGTCGGTCCGGCCGCTCCGAACAGGCCGACGTACAGGCCGAAGCCGGAGAAGAGCGAACCGATGCCGAGGTGCTGCCTGAGCACGACAGCGGCGAAGAGCCACGCCGTCAACAGCGAGGAGCCCGCGCCGATTCCGATCAGCCAGGCAAGAAGCATGGTCGCGGTGCTGCCGGAGAGGCGCTCGACCAGCTCGCCGTCATCGGTCTCGACCAGCTCGGTCGGGCTGTCCTCCGCGAGCGTCGGCGGTCGCTGATCGTCGGGCCGATGTCGCTCGGTCATGCCGCCTCGAATGCGGACCACAGGTCGCGCACCAGGTCGTCGACCGCCTCGATCCCAACCGACAGCCGCACCAGCGCGGGCGGCACCTCCAGCGGCGAGCCCGAGACCGATGCGTGGGTCATCACCGCCGGCAGCTCGATCAGCGACTCGACCGCGCCGAGCGACTCGGCCAGCGTGAACAGCCGGGTGCTGCCGACGAACCGGCGCGCGCGATCGGCGCCGTCGCGCAGCTCGAAGCTGACCATGGCGCCCGGCAGCCGCATCTGGCGTTCCACCAGCTCGTGCTGCGGGTGATCGGGCAGGCCGGGATAATGGATCTTCGAGACCTCGTCCCGTGAGCCCAGCCACGTTGCGATCAGTGCGGCATTGGCACAGGCGCGTTCCATGCGGATGGCCAGCGTCCGCAGGCCGCGCATCAGCAGCCAGGCGTCAAACGGGCTCGGGACGGCGCCGGCGGCGTTCTGCGTGAAGCGCAGCCGCTCCGCAAGGTCATCGTCGCGGGTGGCGATCAGGCCGCCGATCACGTCCGAGTGGCCGCCCAGGTACTTCGTCGCCGAGTGCAGCACCAGGTCGGCACCAAGCTCAAGCGGTCGCTGCAGGTACGGCGTGGCGAAGGTGTTGTCGACCACCGTGCGTGCCCCGGCACTGGCCGCCAGGCGCGTCACCGCCGAGATATCGACCACCTTGAGCAGCGGGTTGGTCGGCGTCTCGATCCAGACCAAGCGCGCCGGCCGCGGCTCGTTGAGCGCCGTCGCCAGGGCGTCGAGATCGCGCAGGTCGACGGCATCGGTCTCGACGCCATACCGCCGCCAGACGCGGTCCGCCAGGCGCCAGGTGCCGCCATAGGCGTCGTCGCTCATGAGCAGCCGATCGCCGGGCTCGAGGAGGTACAGCACGTTCTGGGAGGCGGCCAGGCCCGAGGCATAGGCGATTCCATGCGTGCCACCCTCGAGCGACGCGATCGCAGACTCGAGCGCCCGGCGCGTCGGATTGTCGCTGCGGCCGTACTCGAAGCCGCCGCGTCGCCCACCCACGGCGTCCTGCTTGAAGGTGGTGCTCATCTGGATTGCCGGCGACACGCCGCCGGTCGCCGTGTCAGGTTCCGCGCCGGCGTGGACGGCCAGCGTCTCGAAATGATCGATTGAATCTGTCATGCACGCCCATTGTGTCACGGCAGTGGGACGAATACGCTGCGCGTGACGTCCCCCAAACGAGGTCGGAGCCATGTCGTTCGAACGCAGCCTTCCGGGCACCGGCATTGGAGCCGAGCCCGCACCCAGCCCCGCGCTCGGCGGTGGCCCGCTTCCGGCGCAGATGCGCCTCCAGATCCTGTCGACCGAACACTGGAGCCTGCTCGCATCGCGATCGCTGGCCTGGAACGAGTCGTTCAGCCGCGCCGGCATGTTCCTGACGACCCTCTCCGGCGCGATGGTGGCGCTCGCGCTCGTCTCGCAGGCATCGCACTTCGACTCCGGGTTCATCCTGTTCGCGCTGGTGGTGCTGCCGATCACGCTGTTCGTGGGAGTGACCACCTTCCTGCGCATCGGCGCCTCCAACTGGCACGACGCGCGCTGCGTGGAGGGTATGAACCGGATCCGCGGCGCCTACCTGGAGATTGCGCCTGAGCTCCGGCCATACTTCGTGATGAGCCCGCACGACGACGCGAGAGGCATCACCATCACGATGTCGCATCCTCCCGGCATGAGCCTGCCGGTTCAACTGCTGGCTAGCACGCCGACGCTGGTCATGATCCTCAACAGCATCCTGGCGGCCGTGATCGTCGCCCTCACGGGCGTCCAGGTCGGGCTCGTCTCATCGGTCGCCATCGGCATCGGAGCTGCCGTCTTCCTGGTCGCGGCGGCGCTGCACCTCGCCTACGGCGCCGGGCAGGTCCGTCGCGGGATCGCGTCGGTGACGCCCCTCTTTCCCTCGACCGCAGGCCAGACTCCTACGGAGACGCCCAGCGCGAGCGTGGGGTAGAGGCGATAAGCGCAACTCAGCGCGTGCGCGGGAAGCCCAGGTCTACCGAAGAGGTCCCCGGATCCGGCCAGCGCGAGGTAACCACCTTGGCGCGCGTGTAGAACTGGATCCCCTCGGGGCCGTACATGTGCAGGTCGCCGAACAGCGAATCGTTCCAGCCGCCGAAGCTGTAGTAGCTGACAGGCACCGGGATCGGCACGTTGATGCCGACCATGCCCGCCTCGACCTCGAACTGGAACTGGCGCGCTGCGCCGCCGTCGCGGGTGAAAATGGCAGTGCCATTGCCATAGGCGTTGTCGTTGATCAGCTTCACCGCATCGGTATAGGTTGGCACGCGGATGATCTCGAGCACCGGGCCGAAGATCTCGTTGCGGTAGCACTCCATCTCAGGCGAGACGTTGTCGAGCAGCGAGACGCCCAGGAAGAAGCCCTCGCCCTTCTCGTAAAGAACGTGCTGGCGGCCGTCCGCCCGCACCGTGGCGCCCTGGTCGCGACCCTTGTCGATGAACGAGGTGACCCGATCCCGATGCTCGCGCGTGATGAGCGGCCCCATCTGCGAGCCCTCGTCGTCGCCGGGGCCGATCTGCAGTTTCGGCAGCCGCTCCTCGATGGCGCTGACCAGAGGATCCGCCACGTTGCCCACCGCGATGACCACCGAGACGGCCATGCAGCGCTCGCCGGCCGAGCCGTAGGCGGCGGAGACGGCGGCATCGGCCGCCATGGAGATATCCGCGTCCGGCAGCACGATCATGTGGTTCTTGGCGCCGCCCAGGGCCTGCACCCGCTTGCCGTTCTTCGAGCCGGTCTGATAGACGTAGCGCGCAATGGGGGTCGACCCCACAAATGACACCGCGCGGATGTCAGGGTGGTCGAGGATGCGGTCGACCGCGACCTTGTCGCCCTGGATGACGTTGAAGACGCCATCCGGCAGCCCTGCCTCCTTCATCAGCTCGGCCAGATAGACCGATGCGGATGGGTCCTTCTCGCTCGGCTTCAGGATGAAGGTGTTGCCACAGGCGATGGCGTTGCCGAACATCCACATCGGCACCATGGCCGGAAAGTTGAATGGGGTGATGCCGGCGACCACGCCCAGTGGCTGGCGGATCTGGTACACGTCGACGCCGGTGCTGGCCTGCTCGCTGAAGCCGCCCTTCAGCAGCTGCGAGATGCCGGTCGCGAACTCGATGTTCTCGATGCCGCGCGCCACTTCGCCTTGGGCGTCGCTGCGGACCTTGCCATGCTCGGCGGTGAGATGCGCCGCGATCTCGTCACGATGCTGATCGAACAGGTTACGGATGCGGAACAGGATCTCGGTCCGATGGCTGAGCGAGTTGGCACGCCATGCCGGAAACGCGGCGGCGGCGGCTCTCACTGCGGCGTCCACTTCTTCGACCGAAGCGAAAACGACCTCGCGCGCCTGCTCGCCCGTCGCCGGGTTGTAGACCGGGCCGCTGCGGCCGCTTTTTCCGGCGACACGCCGTCCGTTGATCCAGTGGTTGACTCGCTCCAGGCCTGCGTCGGTGCGCTCGGCCGGGCGATCGGCAAGCTGCGTCATGATCCTCTTCCCTTCCTAGGCCCAAGTTGCATCCATGATACCGGACCCATCAATCGGCAATTTAAGCAGACTGGCTCGAGCGCAGATGCCGACGCCTGGCTCTGATCCAAGCATCAACAAAAGGGTTGACGGCTCGCCGCGAAGTACTTAGCCTTCGAAGGATCGAAGATGTGGGCCCGCCTAGCGTATTTCGGGTGCACGCGACTTTCGAGCGATGAGGAGGCGGCCCACATGATTCACGCGACCAGAGTTCGCATCAGCGCCATGTTAGTAGCGACAGCGCTGGTGTTGGCGGCTTGTGGAGGCACGCCGGCGAAATCGTCCGAATCCGCCGTATCGGCCAGCCCAACGACAACAACGACTGGCACCCCGGCACCGATGACCAAAGTGACGTTCCTTATGGACTTTCTGGTTTCAGGTTGGCATGCACCAGCCTATGTGGGGGTCGACCAGGGCTTCTTCGCCAAGCAGGGACTTGACGTCACAGTGCAGCCCGGCCAGGGATCGGTCGATGGTGCGACGAAGGTAGCTGCAAACGCCGCGCAGTTCGCACAAATTGACTCGACTAGCGCGTTAAATGCTATCGCTAAGGGTGGCAATCTGCTGCTGATAGGCGTCATCGACCAGACTTATCCGGGTGGGCTGTGTTACCTGAGCGAACGGAAAACCATCAATGCCCTTTCCGATGTGGTAGGTCTTCGCGTTGGCTCGGCGGAGGGCGACGCCTATGTGGTTCCGCTGCCAGGCCTACTCACGAAAGCCGGACTGGACCCGAAGGGTTATAAGCACGTCGTGATGACGCCTGCGAACTACACCGCGGCGCTATTCGCGGACCAGATTGACGCATATGCCTGCAGCCGAGCCACCTTCTGGCCGGGCGCAGCCGCCGCGGCCAAGGCGGGGCTTACGCTGAAGATGTTCCGCTATGCCGATGCCGGCTTCAATGCTATTGGGCACGCCCTGGTAGTCAACGGTGAGTTGGCCAAAAAGGATCCGGATCTCGTGCAGCGATTCGTCAATGCTTGGGCATACGCTAACGTCTGGTCATGGGCCAACCCCAAGGACGCCATGGATGACTTCCTCAAACTCAATCCGACGATTGACCCGACAGTCGCTAATGAGACGTTCCTTGATCGCGAGAAGTCCTACGCAGCCGATGGCGGATTCTTTACCTTCGACAAGGCGAAGGTGGCGGCGACCGTTGAATTTGTCAACGCAGCCTACAGCGCTCATTTGAACCCCGAGGACGTCTACACAAACGAGTTCGTCGACACTTTGCCCGAGGCAGAGCGACAGGGTCACCTGCCTAACTGACGATGGGTTCGATATCTGTGGGGTTGTCACTGGATCACATCCCGTGGCGCCCCACTCCGCCCGCCGCTCGGGTTGATACCACCAATTAGCCAAAGATAGTTGAGAACGTGCAGTGAACAGCCAAGATCGCGAACCAGCTAATCAGCACGAGTATCTCGTACAGGAGCGTGAGATACTCCGGCTGCATCCGTACCCGGGTCGTGTGCTGACCGAGTGGATCATTCCTCCCAAGGAGTACAGCGCCTTTCTCGTCCACAGGGGCCAGATCCTCCGCCTAGTCGACATCGCAGGCAAACAAGTACCAGACATTGTTTGCTTCAATGCCAACGACCATACCGACCGGCTCAACCAGGCAAACAGCCAGCTCCTCAACAAGCGACGCGACCTAACCCGCGGCAATGTGCTGTACTCGGTGGGCTGTAACCCTATGCTTACTATCAGCGACTACTCGAATGAAGTCAGTTTCGCCCACGGCTCGATGTGTAGCGAAGAGTTGAACCGCCTGCGATACGGCGTAGCAAACACGCGCAATTGCCGCGATAACTTCGCGATGGCTCTTGAGGCGTGGTCGATCGGCAAGCGCGATATTCCCGACGCGTTTGTCCCGTTCATGCGAGTCGAAGTCGAGGCCGACGGCACGATGGAGATTCGAGAGCCGACGACTGTACCCGGAGCCTATTACGACTTACGTGCTGAGATGGACCTACTGGTCGCCGTCTCCAACTGTCCACAAGAGCTGAATCCCTGTAATGGTTACGAGGCGACATCTATCGGTATCGTGCTCTGCGATCCTGACTGACCGACGAGTCCGGGCGATCATTCACGCTAGGTTCGCGGTTCGTCTCACTCCGCTGGGACGCGTCGTTGCTTCCGTTTCTGATGGTCACGCCGTCGTGCTCGGGCGAACCGGTCAAGTGGCGGTCGCGGACTCATCCGCTCCCAGTATTCAACTCATGACGCGTCGCAGTCCGGACCTGAACCTGTCTAGCGGATGACCACCAAACGCACCAGAGCGGCGACACGTCCTTGCGCGAGGACGGGCTGATCCAGATCGCGGTCGGTAGGGTCGGCGGCCGCGGTGCGCGCCGAGCAAAGCGCTCGGATGCGCGTCATAGGCCGTGGGAGCCAACGTGACGACCCGAGCGTCTTGAACTCGCCCTCGGGGTAGGGGGGCGAAAGGGCCCTGCTGCGGTGACCGCTCGTCGTCGCCCGGCTGACGCCCAGCCCGGCCGTGAAGCGTCGGGGGCTGGCCGTTGGGGCAACTTCGGGTCGAGCATCTGGCCAGCATGGCCCGTCACCGGCCTCGGTACCAGGGGTTCGATCATCTGCGGGATCCCCTCTCCGCCCCCCGCTCTGATCAGCTACTGCTGGAGCTGGGCCGTCTCACCCGATTCTGGCATAGAGGGGATCGCGGCCGGAAGGTCCGCCGGAGTCTCTCTATTAAAAATCGCATCGTGCAGCGTCTGTGCATATCGGACAAAGCGTGGGTCATAGCGGATATCGGTCGGTCTGGGCCTGGGAAGGTCAATATCGATAACCAAGCCGACACGTCCAGGTCGTGGTGTTAGAACGATCACGCGGTCAGAGAGAAGCACGGCTTCGTCGATACTGTGCGTTACGAAGAGGATCGTCTTCCGAGTCTCTCCCCAAATCCGCAGCAACTCTGCCGCCATCTCATCCCTGGTCAGTGCGTCAAGCGCGCCAAATGGCTCATCCATAAGAAGCAGGGAAGGATCAATGATCAGGGCGCGCGTGATTGCGACCCGCTGTTGCATCCCTCCCGACAGCTCAGCGGGGTATCGATGCTCGAAACCGGATAATCCAACCAGGTTCAGGAGTTCGTGCGCCCTGTCTGCTGCAGCGTCCTAGTTGCGCCCCAAGATCTCAAGCGGTAGCAGCACATTATTGATGACGTTGCGCCACTCGAGGAGGATAGGCGTCTGGAACACCATGCCAAGATCGGAAGCGGGTCCTTGAATGGTCTGGCCGGCGATGCTGATCGAGCCGGATGTTGGACGAGTCACTCCAGCGGTCATCTTGAGGAGTGTGCTCTTGCCGCATCCGCTCTGTCCGATAATCGAGACGAACTCTCCTTGATTCACCCGCAAATTGATTCTGCTGAGCGCCGTGACCTCGCCGCGCTTCGAGCGATACACCTTGCTCACGTCGTGGAATTCGACCATGGCGCTCGATTCGGTCATGGTCATGACGCGCCGGCGCTTTGGTCTTCCAAGCTGGTCCGCGGTGCCCACGGCGTCAGCAGGCCTCCACCAATGCTGATCACCTCGAAGAGCGCGATTCCGATGATACTCAGGATGATGATTGCTGAGAAGCCTTGAACGGTCTGCAGGTTGGCAGCCGATGCCGCGATCAAGTATCCCAGGCCCGAGCTCCCCGCCGTGAATTCAGCCACGATTGTGCCGATAACTGCAAGCGTTATGGCAATCTTGGCGCCTTCGACCATATAGGGTATGGCGCGGAATAGCCTCACTTTCACGAGAATTTGCCACTTCGTTGCCTTGAGTGTGGCGAGAAGCTCTAGGAGCTCAACGCTGACCGACTTCATGCCAAGCGTCGTGTTGATGACCATCGGAAAGAAGGATATGAGGAAGGCCATGAATACCTTGGGCTCCACGCCGAATCCCAAGTAGATGACCAAGAGCGGCGCTAGAGCGATCTTCGGGATCACCTGTGTCATGACAACCAGCGGATAGATGGCATCTTCGAATGTCCGAGACCAAATGATGGCCACTGATAACGTGATTCCGAATGCCACGGAGAGCGAGAAGCCAAGCGCCGTTGCCCAGATCGTCGCCCATGCCTGCGGTGCGAGGAGTTCAAGGTTCTGGAACGTATACTGGATGATCTCCGACGGAGCCGGGAGGATAAACACCGGCACGTCGGTAACCTTTACTAAGACCTCCCACAATACTAGAACCGCGAGGAACGTAAGAACTGGGGCAACGCTTCGGCGAATGCTCATCTAGAGACCCCTCAGACTGCGGAGCGCTAAAGGTCTTGACTGGGGATTCATCCTGCGAAGGCGTCGGGCATGCGCGAAGCACGCACGGTCGCGCCATGGGAAGCACGCACCGACATTCTAGACCTTGATCGGCGCCATAAGGTCCATGAGGCGTTGGGTCTGGTGGCGAGCAGCTGGTCGAATGATCGGCAATCGAACTCCAGCGTCCCGATACTCTTCTATGCGTGCGACGACTTCGTCTGGCGTTCCACTCGCCGTCATTCCCTCTACGTACGAGTCAGGGACTGCCTTGATCAGAGCCTCTTTGCCGCCGATGCGGTAGGCTTCAGCAAAGCGCGGGATGTCATCAGCTCGAATGTACGGCTCACCGACCCGCATCTTTGGCCCGGCGATGAAAGGCAACTGAATCGGGTCAAACTTACTGGCAACCTCCCATCGAACGGCGTCCAACGCCGCTTGGTGATCGTCCTCCACCGAGCAGTTGATCAGCTGGGCCACCTCGAACGACTCCCACGGTCGACCACTCTTCTCGACGGCCGCGCGAACAATCTCAATCGCGTTGGCGGTGTACTCCGGTGAGCAGACGGCATTCAGCAAAACCCCATCCCCGATCTCACCGGCGATCTCCAGACCCGTTCGGCTTGTTCCAGGAATCCACATCGGAATGGTCCGCCGAACGGGATCCCAACCGAGTTCAGCGTTCTGAAACCGGATGGACTCCCCCACAAAGTCGACATTTTCGCCCGAGACAATCCGACGAATCGCATCGACCCACTCACGCAGCGTGAGTGGAGGGCTGACCGGGTCGAGGCCGTGGCGCAGCGCGTGGGTGTTGGTGCACGCACCCGGCGCGAAGATCATCCGACCTCCCGTCAGCTCATCCAATGATGCCAAGGTCTGCGCCATGACGAGCGGGGTGCGCAGCCGAACGATCTGGGTGGAACCAAGTGTCATGCGACTCGTGGCCAGCGCGAATGCGGTGAGTGCAGTGACGGAGTCCCGCATGAGTTCGATCGTCTCTGAGAAGAAGCCGATCTCGTAGCCTCGTGCCTCCGCAGCTGCCATCCACTGGGTCATGTCCATTACGCTGAGCGTGGGATCATAGCCGGAGGCGAATCCGATGCGTTGTGTCAGCATCCGTGCTCCTCAATGGGGAAGTGGCGATTGCTTTGAAGCGTAAGCATCGTATCACTACACAGCCACCAGACTCATCAATGGAGCGCCAATGGAGTGCATGTGCCTGCCCCCCTGGCCAATGAGATGAAGTATTATCTCTAAGTCAAAACAACGTGGGCTCGTGATGGCCTGCCCTCATTCATTTAGACGGGAGTGATTGCGCGATGCCGCTAAACCCTGAGGCTCGGAAGCGGGACGAGGCCGGCAAGGTCGAGTACGACTGGGGAACCTATTGGCCACACCACCACAAGGAGAAGATGAACTGGGGGAAGGGATTTCGCACGAAGGGTAACGTCGATATCTTGTTCCTTGCCGGTTCGACAGGGCGCGACCCATTCGAGGACATTCCTGCTCGCAACCCCAATGATGAGCGCGAAGGAAAGGTGAGGGTCGTAGGCGGGATCAAAGAGCAGACGCGCCAGTGCTGGGAGGACATCAAGGGCAATCTGGAGATGATGGGCGGGAGCCTCAAGCACATCGTCATGATCCGCTACTTCCTGAAGCGGCGCGAGGATGTGTTCGACATGCGGGACGAGATGTATAGGTTCTTCGATGAGTTCGAGCCGGACCTGCGCGCCAACCCACGACCTGCGACGCTCCTTAGGGGTGTCGGCATTGATCTAAGCGACATGCTGATTGAGATCGAGGCATGGGCGGCCGTTCCTCGCGAAGCCTAAGCAACCATACAAGCCCAGCGTCGAGGTTCGCCTGCCGAGCCGTACTCCAGCGCGACAAGTGAGCTGCGCCGTCGGCTGGGTTCGGCAGCCGCGCTATTAGGCCACCTCGGCCAATCAGGCCAGTCGGTGGATCATCGTTCCCGATGAAACCAAGAAGGATCTGTACAGATGGGTCGGGGACTTCTGTATGGGGGCCGCTACGTCTAAGCGGCGCCAGACGTTCCAAACGCTCGGCGGACCACTGCTGGACCATCCGATCGACAAAGTCCATCTCTCCCGCAGTGTCGCGCCTTCGCATTGCGACTCCCGCTCGATTCCACATCGACAATTTGCGCGGTAGGTGATAGCAATAGGCACTCGATAGGCCGCTTCATTGCCCAACAATATTGGCCCGCAGCCTAGACGTCTCATCCACGTCGACCTCGTTCGTCGGACCGAACGCCACGCCGTACACCTCGCGTGCCTGGTCGGCCGAAACCAGACCATCCATCATGTCCTCCCGCACTGCCTCAAGATCGCGGTCGAATGGTCGCCCAAAGCCACCTCCCCCAGGGGTTGCTAATGTCACCTCTTGATGCGGGGCGAGCAGAATGGTCTGCTTTCCGTCCACCGGATTCCCATCCACCAGGAACTCGCCTGGCGCGCCAGCCATTCCGCCATTGAGACCAGGTGCGGGAGTCCGTAGACGGTCCGTGAATGGGGCCAAACGATACGATTCATGCATCCGGAGGCCGGCATATGACGTCCGGTACCCTAGACCCCCGCGGTGGGTGCCCGCTCCCCCCGAGCCCGTCCGAAGCTCTCGCTGTAAGACGACCAGCGGACTCCGATTCTCGAACACTTCCACGGGCATCCCCGACACGCCAGACGGAAATGCCGTACTCGAGAGCCCGTCCAAGCGGGAACGCGCGCCCGTCCCGCCGGTCAGGAAGGACAGCAACGAGAACCGCGCACCGTCAATACCCGTCCCGTGCACGTTGGTGCTCCAAAGGGCTGCCGCTCCTTCGGCCATGGCTCGATCTTCAAGCACCGGGGCAAGGGCTCCGAGAACTAGCCCAGGCAGAAAGTGGCCCATCAGATGCCTCGCCGCGACAGGTGCTGGACGTATGCAGTTCAGAATGCTCCCAGTGGGCGCTTCGACAGTCACGGCTCTGAAACTACCCTCGTTGTTCGGCACGTCCGGGGCCAGCGCACACTTGATCCCAAAGGTCGTGTAGGCCTCGGTGTAGTTCATGACCACGTTGATCGCCTGCTTGACCTGCACAGATGTCCCTGCATAGTCGGCCATCAGGCGGTCACCCTCGATCCGGATGCAAATCGCCAAGCGAATCGGCTCATCGAAGCCGTCCGCTTCGGTCTCATACTTGTACGCACCATCGGGCAGCGCTTGTATCGCTGCTCGCATGCCTCGCTCCGAGCGCTCGATGAGGTCATCAGCAAGCGGCAAGATCTCCTCAAGGCCGACCTGATCCATGAACTGAATCAAGCGCTCGGCTCCAACGGCGTTGCCTGCAACCTGCGCGTACAGATCTCCGATAACCTGCTCAGGAGATCTAACATTAGCTTTAATGATCCCGAACAATTCTGTATTCGGCTCTCCTCCTTTAAACAGGAGCATGGGTGGAATCTCGAGACCCTCTTCATATGCGTCGATTCCATCTGGACCATATGGACGACCGCCGAAGTCGGCCGTGTGGCAGATGCTTCCGAAAAAGGCCACCAACATGCCATGGTGAAAGACCGGAGTAACGATCGTGATGTCGTAATGATGGCCGGACGTAAGCCAAGGGTCATTCGTGATGAGCACGTCGCCGGACCCAAGTGTCTCGACCGGGTGAACCTCAAGGAGATGAGCCACCGCTCGGGCCATCGAATTGATGTGGCCGGGCGTTCCAGTGACGGCCTGCGCCAACATGTAGCCGCGCGCGTCAAATACACACGCGGACAGGTCCCCGCATTCCGAAACTGCTGGCGTAAAGGAGGTACGAATTAGAGCGGCTGCCTGCTGATCAACGATCGACAGCAGTCGACTCCAAAAGGTCTGGAGAAGCAGGGGTCCGGTGTGGGGCTGAACGCTCACCGCTACAACTCCATGACAAGATTGCGATACTCATCGATCTGCGCCCCGCCGCCCGGTCCGAGAACTACGGTCGACTCGCGCTCTTCTACGAGCGCGGGGCCGATCAGAGTCATGCCTGGGGCCAGCGCATATCGGTCGTAGACCGAGGTGACCGTGAACCCTCCGGTCTCAGGGAAGTACGCCTCACGATGACCTTTCACGGCTGGGGCCGAAACCGCATCGTCATCCGTGCGGGAAAGCGACTTGATTGGAAATTCCGGGCGCGGGCCGAGCACCCGAACACGCCAGTTGACCGCCTCAATTGCCACACTGGGCGGTTGGCGCCCGAAGAGACTCGAATAGGTGCGCTCAAATGCCGCTTCCAGACTCGCCTCATCTCCGCGTTTCGGGCAGTTGCCAGGTATCTCCACCGTGATCTCGTGCGCCTGGCCCACGAGCCGCATATCGATCGAGCGTTCGACCGCAACCATCTGCGCCGATAGGCCAGCGCGCTCGAGTAACCGTTTGCCGCTGCGCTCCATCGACGACAGGAGGGGGTCGACAATGGCCCAGTCGACGCCGTCTAAAGGAAACACGGCGGTCCGGACAAAATCAAAAGCGAGAGGCGCAGCCAGAAGGCCGATCGTAGACCCGATTCCGGCCCCTAGAGGGGCGATCACGAGGTTCATCCCTAGATTCTTTGCGACGCGGTACGCGTGAACAGGTCCCGCCCCGCCGAATGCAAACAGTGGGAGCCGTTGCACATCTGCCCCACGTTCCACCGCATGGACGCGTGCTGCGTTCGCCATGTTCTCATTTACAACCTCATGAATCGCCCACGCCGCCTCCTCAACACTGAGACCGAGCGGCCGCGCGAGCTGTTCCTCCACTGCACGTTGTGCCGCCGTGCGATTAAGCGTCATTCTGCCCCCCAGAAAGAAGTTTGGGTCGAGGTATCCAAGAAGCAGATCGGCGTCGGTGACCGTCGGGCTCGTCCCTCCCCTGTCGTAGCACACAGGTCCGGGATCAGAGCCGGCCGAACCAGGACCAACTTGGATCAGGCCGAATGAATCAACACGCGCCAAGCTGCCACCGCCCGCACCGATCTCGATCAAGGCGACGCTACTGATCTCGAGCGGGATCCCGGATCCTCGCGTGAAGCGTTGTCGTCGTGCCACCTCGAATTCGGCTGCGATCGTTGTACGACCGCCCTCAACGATGCACGCCTTGGCCGTTGTTCCGCCCATATCGAAGGAGAGAAGGTCACCCCTCCCCATTCGGGCGCCCGCCTCAGCTGCGGCTATGGCACCTGCTGCAGGCCCGGACTCGATGAGTCGAACCGGAAAGGCTCGAGCCGTCTCGGTGGTCACCAGGGCCCCACTCGACTGCATAACAAGGATGGGGCTGTCGCACCCAAGTGAGTCGAGGTCGCCTTCTAGTCTGCGGAGGTACCGGTCGACGAGTGCGAGCACATACGCGTTGGTGACCGTGGTAGACGCCCGTTCGTACTCACGTAGTTCCCCGACAACCTCATGGGACAAGGTGACATCGACGTTAGGGCAGCGCTCAAGAAGAATCTCACGCGCACGACGTTCATGTTCCGGATAGCGGTATGAGTGGAGGAAACAGACGCCAACTGCCTCGATCTCACGGAGTTTCAGTTCATGCGCGATGCGGACGACGGCGTTTTCGTCAAGTGCGAGGTGGACCGTCCCGTCGGCGAGAACACGTTCAGGTACTCCGAATGTGTCGCGCCGGCGCACGAGCGGCTCAGGCTTCTCGAGTAGGACATCATACATGTCATACCGGTGCTCGCGTCCGATCAGCAGAGTGTCCCGAAAACCTTCGGTGATTAGGAGCCCGGTGTGGGCGCCCTTGCGTTCGATCACGGCATTGGTGACAAGTGTAGTTGCATGCACCAGTGGTCCCAGCGACGATGCGGGCGCACCGCTCTCCCGAAGGACGGCTTTCAGACCATCTCTAACGGCTGCGGCAGGGTCAGCGTGTGTTGTGAGCAGCTTGTCGATGGCGATCACCCCAGACGCACGATCGACCATGAGAACATCAGTAAACGTTCCCCCGATGTCCACGGCTGCGTGCCAGTCATGTGTCACACCGCTACCTCGACTAGGTGATTATCGGAACTCCACTAGACCCGCGTGGATGCCGCCGGCGCAGCCTGCATTGGGGTGCCCATAGAAATTCAAGTGTAGTCGATTTGATCCATATTCGGACTACAAATGAACTGACCATCTCAACTTCTGTGGGTTCCGCCAGATTCGTCGCGCAGGAGATCGGACCCACTTTGCGCCAAGATCCGAGCGTCGCTACTGATTGCGATGATTCGGAACCCTTGCTCAATCCGGCGTTTTGCGCTCGGACGGTCGGGCACGAGTATCCCCAGCGGACGGCCACTAGCGACCGAAACACCTAGGAGGTGATCGATGGCGGCTTCGAACTCCTTGGCGGGCGATTCCAGCACTGGGGTAGGCCCAAGCTGGCCGCAAGGTCCTGGGGGCCCACGAAAAGGCCGGTTACGCCAGGAACATTGGCTATCGCGTCGGCATGCTTGACTGCTCTCTGATCCTCGATCTGAACCCACACCTCGATGATCTGATGTGCCTGCAGTAGATAGGCGTCACGAGCAAGACCAAACGAGAACTGGGCGCGGTATCCGCCGATGCTGCGCAAGCCATGCGGAGGGTACCGGGCACTCATCACCGCCTGCTCTGCAGCCTTTCTGTCCGAGACCATCGGCACCATCACCCCGTGGGCGCCGGAATCGAGGGCCTGCTCGAACCACTGTGGCTCGTTGCGGGGCACCCGCACGATTGGTGATGATCCGCTGACGTTCACGGCGCGGATCATGTCCAATAAGGAATCCGATCCTACCGCCGAGTGCTGTTGATCAATGAGCAGCCAGTCGAAACCCGCGCGGCCCAAGATCTCTGCAGCTCCGGGGGAGCCCAAACTCAACCAACAGCCGATCGCTGGCTGTCCGTTAGCGAGTATGCGGTGGTCACCGCTTACCGCACGGGTCACCTGATCGTTCATTTGTCTCCGAACCACACGGTGGTGATAGATACAACGATCTCAGCTGATGCTCCATCCGCCATCGACCAGCAGGTGTTGCCCAGTGATGTATCTGGCCCGCTCAGATACGAGGAATGCTGCGGCACCTGCAACATCCTCAGGAGTGCCGACCCGACCTAGGGGGGTGTGCTCCTCAACCCAACGCTCGTTGGCTGGGTCAGCGAGCCAGTCTTCTGACAGCTTAGTTCGGACGTAGCCCGGACCAATGGCGTTAACTCGTACGCGGGGCGCGAGTCGATTCGCAAAGAATCGCGTGAGCTGAATCAGTGCAGCCTTGGATGCCTGGTACGGTGCTGGGGCGCCGGTTACCCGTTGGCCAGCAATCGAGGCGATATTTACCACTGAGCCACCTTCGGACTTATACATCATGGTTCCCATTAGCTGGATGAGGAAGAACGGTGCGCGAGCATTTAAAGCGAGCGTGCGATCCCAGTCGACTACATCAATCTCGGCCTCTGGCCTGCGGATCAGGAGGCCCGCCGCATTGATCAATGTGGAGACGCGGCCCTGCCACTCCCAAGCCTGCTCGACGACGACCAATGGTCCTTCGGGCTTGGTAAGATCGGCTGAGATCGATAGGAATCGGCCGCCCAAATCCTCGACCTCCTTCTCGAGTGTTCCGAGTCCGACTGATCCACTCGTGACAGCGATGATGTCGGCTCCATCGCGAGCAAGTTCGACGGCAATAGCGCGACCAATTCCGCGTGAGGCACCAGTTATCACCGCGACTGCATTCCGCACGTTCTGCAACACCCCATCATTGCTTAAGGCGTGGGCGGCCTAATTGCTCGACAGCCGAATCTGTCGATATAAGTCTACTCTCAACCCCGCTGGAGTCGCCGCGACGAACCTCCGGCATCCCTGACGTTCTCCCGTTAAATCCTGTCGCCTGGACTGTGGCGGCCGGCCGACGAACCGGTCGGGAATCGGCATGTGTGACAGAGAGTCTGGCATCGGAATGCGCGGCCCACGCGGGACTCCATCCTCGGGAACAGATGGGCATTGTTCGTTTGCCTCAGTGCGCCCGGCGTCGTCAAAATTCGGGGGATCCGGTGCTCGCGAGCAGTCTAGATCGCAAGGCAGCGATGGCCGCGGCACAGCCAAATGCCACTGCCATGACCATCCATCCCCACAGGTAGGTGCCGGACGAGTCAACGATCCATCCGAACACGATGGGACTTGCGACAAACCCGAGGTAGAAGCCGAAGAGGACAATTCCTGACGCCTGCCCGGCCGTCCCACGTTCGGACGCTGAGAGGATTGCCATCATGCCAACGGAGTTCCAAGTTAGAGCGGTTGCCCCTAACACGATCGCAGCAAGGTATGCCAGTCCAAACCCCCAAACGTTGATCGCAATAATGATCAAGACGCTAACGATACCGCCCATTCCGATGACAAAGAGCGCGATCCAATATGACAGCATGCGCTCGCTGATCCACGCCCACACCACTCGGCCTGCGATTCCCACCAAACCCATCAGACCAACCACGACTCCCGCCTCCGTCGGCGTGACGTCACTCTTTTCAACAAGGTAGAGAGGTAAGTACGCAACCACGGCCGCTGTTGCAGTTCCCATCAGGAACGCGTATGCAGCAAGCCAGCGGATTCGGGCGAATACCTTTCGCCAACTCACGACACGAGCTACTACTTGGTTCCGAGCATCGGACTGAACTACGAAGAGGGTTGCAAGCACCGTCCCAAACGGAATGAGTGCGGTGATTGCAAACGCAAGTCTCCAGCTGATTGATGCAAGAGGAGCGAGCACGGCGCCAGATAAGAACGCCCCGAACTGAGCGCCCGCTTGCTTGGTTCCCATAATCAGGCCCCGGCGTCCCTCAGGGATATGTATAGCGACGAGCTTGTTAGTTGCCGGATTCGCGACTGCCAAGGCGACGCCGCTGACGGCCGCAGAGCCAAGCAGGAAGGCGTAGCCTGGCGACGCCGCAATCGCGGTGACACTTGCACTGAGGAGCGCGAAAGAGAAGAGCACTACGCGCTTCGGGCCGAAGTGGTCAACCGCGCGACCGGCGGCGAGTGATAGAGACCCGCCAACGAGGTAGAAAGTAGTCAACAGAAGGCCAAGTTGCAGCCGGCTGAGCCCGAACTCCGATACAAGATGTGGAGCCAGCACTCCAAAGGCATACCCCGGAAGAGTCCCGGCCGTCATGGTCATCGTCAGGACTGCACCGAAGGCAACACGTCTTGGCGTTGTCCACCGATGCTCAGCACGATCGTTACTCGGTGATGGGACACGATTCAGCATTGCGCCAATTGACCTCCCGTCGCCTGCCCTCCATCTGGATGCCGAGACAGTAGCTGCTTCGGAGAATTGTGGGGGCATTCGTGGTGCAGCTAGGTTCCCAAACGGGCGCATTCAGGCCCCAAGCGTGGCGGACGATCCGGCTTTACAATTCGCGTTGACCGATTGACCGCGATGACCGTCTCGACCAAGAGGTGGATGGGCGAACCGAGAGGAGTTGGCACCCATGCGGTACGGATCGAGCGCGAGGGGACACTCGGCGGAAATCGTCGACCAGGTTTCCCACACCCACGAGGGACGTCAGCTGGAGCGCGAACCCCCAGCTCCCAACGAGATCGATTACATCATCGAGCAGTGGCGGCGCGAGCGACCCGACCTAGACGTTTCTCCCCTAGCGATCATCGGGCGCATCTCGCGCGTTTCTCG
The DNA here is from genome assembly GCA_038320305.1 of Candidatus Limnocylindrales bacterium. Classification (GTDB taxonomy): domain Bacteria; phylum Chloroflexota; class Limnocylindria; order Limnocylindrales; family CSP1-4; genus JALYGJ01. The sequence goes on from JBBQEC010000005.1 coordinate 18,221, forward strand.
CTGCTTCGAGCGAGCGATCGAGGGGACTTTCGAACGGTATGGCCTCAGCAGTGGCGGCTTTTATGTTCTGGCAGCCTTGCGTCGATCCGGTTCGCCCTTCCGAATGTCACCTACAAAATTGGGTAGTTGCTTACTCGTATCTGGCGGAACGATGACGCATCGCATCGACCGTCTCGAGTCGGCACGGCTAGTCGTTAGGACCCCCGACCCAGGAGACGGCCGCGCCAGCTGTGTATCACTCACCGAGCTCGGCAAGGGATTAGTCGATCGGGTGATGGAGGCGCACAACCAAAACGAACACGAAATGCTCGTTGTGCTCAATCCGGAAGAGAAAGCACTTCTGGCAGCGTTACTCCGCAAACTGGAGCTCGCCGCAACCGGTTGGTCGCTACGAGACGATACTCCACATTTTGACAGCAGAAACCCCTCCGCCGGGAGCTGATGTTAGGTAGACGTACCCACTTCGATACCCGGCGCGCGCGCAGTGGCGGGAAGCGTTGACGATGCTCACCGACTCGAGGGCGCTCACGCATTCGGCCGCCTGGGCATGAAAGCGAAGGAGCTGTGACGACGCGACGGAGCCATAGACAGCCGCACGCAGCAGCTGGTGGCGGGAGTCGGAATAGCCCCAATCGGTTTAGTCGAAGGGGTACAGGATCGCCGCGCTCACCCACGATTCCGTCGGCTCAAGGTCAGCTGCCGGCAGGTCCATGACCCCGGCAGGCTCACGGCGGCGTGCCGGGCAACCGGGAGGCAGTCCCACCGCCCCGTGACCGGCGGACCACCACCTCTGGCCGAGTCGATCGCCAGTCGTACTCGCCGACCGCCTCGAGCGGACCGAGTAGGGCACGGTCGAGGGAGCTGTTGTTTGGGCGACTACTGCGTGCGCACGGTCGCGCCGGCGCGACGAATCGCGAGCCAGCAGGCCACGGTCATCCCGGTATAGGCGGCGACGAAGAGGAGCGGGATGATGACGAGGTAGGGCTCGGCATCGTCGAACCGGAAGAACTTCGAGCCGTAATAGGTCGTCAGCCACACCCAGAAGGCTGTGAACACCGCCCCGACAAATGCTCCGAGTCCAAGCGCCGGCCGCCAACCGCTGCCGATACCTGCCGCGACCAGCAGGTGGGCGATCACGAGCCAGGGCCACCAGGCACGGGGACTTCCCGTGTACGAATCCCAGAACCACGCGAAGCCGGCTTGGGGCATGTGGTGCAGATGCACCATCTCCAGAAGCCCCTCTGCGCTGCCTGCGAGGAGCAGTAGTCCCGCCCCAATCACCCGTAGCACGGCGGTTCCTCATGGTGCGTTCCTCGGGGCGAGGTCGGCATGCAACGAATTGTACAACCCGATGAGTGGCCGACGGACAGACCCAGCCCGACCATGTCGCAGCCGTGCCTTCCGTCCATGTCGTCCATCTCGCAACGCTCTCGTCGCGATGGCTCGGGTTTCCGTCACTCGCCTCTTCTGAGGGCGTTGGACGCAAGTTGAGGACGCGAAACGGCGATCTAGCGACGAAACTGAGCGTGAAAAGACCGCGACGATTTCGCACTATTGGCGCCGCTCCCGTCTACCGCTTTCACAACAGGCAGACGGCGGATGCAGGGCACGCGATGGCCATGGCACAGCCTGTGACATTTCGGGAATGAGCGGTGGGCAACGCGGCGCGCTGGAACCTCGCGCGGCAGCACGGTCCTGCTCGCCGATCCTACCATCGGCGGCTGGAGGAACGTCAGTCCATGGACGGTCTGACTGTACCCCGGCCGCGGACCACCACCTCGGGCCGCGTCGCCCGCCAGTCGTAGTCGGCCACGGCCTCGTCGGTCCCCAGCAGGCCCCGCGCCCGCAGCCAGTCGTCCGAGTACAGCTTCCCGATGTAGTTGCGCCCCGAATCCGGCAGCAGGACGACGAACAGCGCCGCCGGGTCATCGACGGAACGGGCAACCTGCAGCGCCGCCCACAGTGCGGTGCCGCACGACTCCCCCATCAGGATTCCCTCACGGCCGGTCGCCCAGCGCGCCGCCAGCATCGAGTCCCGGTCGCTGACGCGGACGACGAGGTCACACGCCTCCACATCGTAGGTCGCCGGCCAGAAGTCCTCGCCGACCCCCTCGGTCAGGTACGGGCGCGGCGTGTCGCCCGAGTAGACCGATCCGGCCGGATCCGCGCCCACGATGACCACCGAGCCCGACTGCTCGCGCAGGTAGCGCGCCACCCCCGAGATCGTGCCGCCCGTGCCAATCGACGCCACGAAATGCGTCAGCCGCCCGCGGCAAGCAGCCCAGATCTCCGGTCCGGTGGTCAGGTAATGCGCCTCAGGATTCGCCGGGTTCGCGTACTGGTCGGGCTTCCATGCCCCTGGCGTTTCGCGCATGAGCCGGTCGGAGACGCTGTAGTAGGAGCGCGGATCGTCCGGATCGACGTCCGATGGGCAGACGACCACCTCGGCGCCGTAGGCGCGCAACAGCGCGCGTTTCTCCTCCGACTGCTTGTCGGCCATCACGAAGATGCATCGGTACCCCTTGACCGCCGCCGCCTGCGCCAGCCCGACGCCGGTATTGCCGCTGGTCGGCTCGACGATGACCCCGCCAGGCCCCAACAGCCCCGCCGCCTCGGCGGCCTCGATCATCGGCAGCGCGATACGGTCCTTGACCGACCCGCCGGGATTCATCGACTCGAGCTTGCCGACGATCCGCGGCCCCACGCCGGCGGCCAGCCGGTCAAGGGCGATCAGCGGTGTACCGCCGATCGCGTGAGTCACATCGGCCAGGATTCCGAAGCGCTCAGCCAGGTTGCGGCTCCGGATCCGAGTGGTGCGACGCCCCCGCATCGGTCTCGTCAGGGCGGTCCATCCAAGCTCCAGGCGTGCCCCAGTGCCTGCGATGCCGCAGGATCAGGAATCCAGCCGCCAGCAGGATGCCGATAAGGCCAATCCAGATGGCGGTCGGCACGCTCAGGATGACCCAGTTGTTGACCCGGAAGGTCTCGAGCGCGGAGCGCACGGCGCCGTACCAGATGATGTACATCAGCGCGATGTCGCCGTCGTAGAGCTTCTTCGCGAACCGATACGCCACCCACAGCAGCACGACCATGCCGATCAGGTTGAGGATCGCCTCGTAGGCGAACAGCGGCGTGAAGCGCGTCGTGTCGACCGGGAAGCTGATGGGATCCCAGGGCGTGCCTGCCCGATGCGCCGCGTCGATGGGGATGCCCCATGGAAGCGTGGTGGGTGGACCGTACAGCTCCTGGTTGACGAAGTTTCCCAGGCGACCGATGGCCTGGCCGAGCAGCAGCGCCGGCGCGAAGATGTCGAGCCAGCGGGCGGTGCTGAGATGGTTCCAGCGGCAGTACAGCCAGATGCCGAAGGCGCCTCCTGCGACCGCGCCCGGGATGCCGATGCCGCCGAGCCAGATCTGCGGGATCAGGTCGACGTGCTGCGAGTAGTAGCCCCACATATGGATGACGTGGTACGCCCGCGCTGCGATGACGCTGGTGACGATGACCAGCAGCAGCATCGACCAGCCCTGCTCAGGGTCCTCGCCTCGGCGCCGTGCCTCGCGGGTGCCGAGCAGGCCGGCAACCAGCACGGCAGTGGCGATGATGATGCCGTACCAGTGCACGGCGATCGGGCCGAGATGAACGGCGATGGGGTCAATCACGGGCCCGATGATACCGCTCGCCCCCTTCGGTGTCCGGTTGGCCGACGCGGACGCCGGATCCGGCCGTTCGTTGGCAGCGCTCCCCTCTGTACACGGCGCGTACCATCGCTGTGCGTCTGGCGTGACGCGCAACGGAGGGTGATCGATGTTCCCGGTCCTGGCCCGCATCGGACCTGTCACCGTGTATACGCACGACTTCTTCACGCTGCTCGGATTCGCCGCCGGCCTCGCCCTGTACTACCGCGCGCTGCGCCGTGACGGCGTCCTGGACAGCCGGATCGTGCTCATCAGCCTCGCGGCGTTGCTCGGCGGTGCGCTCGGAGCGCGACTGATCACCAGCTGGGAGATCCTGGACGACGTCAACCAGGCCGGACTGCCGCTGACCTACGTCCTGACCCACGGGCCGCGCAGCATCCTGGGTGGTTTGGCCGGTGGCTACCTGGCCATCTGGCTCACCAAGCGCGCGATGGGCTACACGCTGTCGACCGGCGACTACTACGCCGCGGCGATCCCGCTGGCGCTGGCGATCGGTCGCGTCGGCTGCTTCCTGTCGGAGCTGCCGCTCGGCACGCCGAGCTCACTGCCCTGGGCGATGACCGTTTCGCCGGATGTTGCCGCCGCGTTCCCGCGGTGTCCCGGCTGCAATGGACCGATGCACCCCAGCATGCTCTATGAGATCGGCTTCCAGGTCGGCGCCTTCGCGCTGATTGCCAGTCGCGGAACCCTGCTCCCCGTCCGCGGCGACACCCTCAAGCTCTACCTGCTGGCCTACGGCATCTTTCGCTTCGGCGTCGAGTTCGTGCGCGGCAACGAGGTCCAGGCGCTCGGTCTCACTGGGCCGCAGCTCGTCCTCATTCCGCTGACCGCGATCCTCGTCGTCCATTTCGCCCGCCAGCTGTCGACGCACGCGTATCGCCTGCCGGTACCGATGCCGGCCGCAATCAGGAGGACCTGAGCATGAACCTCGAAACAGACCCGGTCCGCGACTACATCCACGCCAACATGGGCACGAACACGCGCGAGGCGATCACGAAGGCGCTGGTGGCCGCCGGACACGATCAAGCTCACGTCGATGCCGTCTGGCAGGAAGAGTGGCGCGCCGCCTCGGTTAGCGGGACTCGGAGAAGCCTCACCGCCCTCAGCGTCTCCCTGTTCATCGTCGGCGGGGTCGCCGGCGGCCTGGGTGCGCTGCTGATCGGGGGCGTTTCGAGCGGTCAGCAGGCGGGCCCGGGACTGGTCTTCTGGGCGCTGTACGCCGTCGTCTACCTGGCGGTCGGCTACGGCATCCTCCGTTTCGTGGGATGGGCCGTTCCGCGGTTCGGCATCACCGGTTGGCTTGCCGGGTTGATCGGCGTCGTGTTGTTCCCTGTGTACGGGGTGCTGATGTTCGGCGGTTGCCTGGCCACGTACGGGATCGCCCAGCAGGTGGCCTGGTGACTGCCGCCCTTCCCCTGCGTCCGTACACCCCGCTGCGCATGGTGCTGACCGTCTGTGGCCGGTGCTTCAGCGAGGATCCCGACCGCGAGGTCGACTACGCGACCGACATCCTGCAGGGCAACCTCGTCGCCCAGGATGGATCGGTCTACCTGCGACGATATTGCCGGAGGGGTCATGGCGAGGTCGTCAGCCTGTACGACGAGGATCACGCGCTGTGGGAATACCTGCAGCAGTGGCGCGTTCCGACGCGACAGATCGTGGAGGACACGCCGGACAACGTGATGCCCATCCCGATGGGCTACGCCAACGGGTTGGGACGGCTGCAGACGCAGCACTCGTGCATCCTGCTGCTCGACGTCACCGAGCACTGCAACCTGAACTGCCCCACCTGTTTCGCCGCATCGGGCACCAACGTCGGCCGATACGCGCGCCTGCCGCACATCCTGCGCACGCTCGATGCCTCGATCGAGCGTGAGGGCGGCAAGATCGACGTGCTGATGCTGTCCGGCGGCGAGCCGACGGTACACCCCGAGATCGTCGAGATCATCCGATCCGCGGTGGAGCGCAAGGTGACGCGCGTGCTGCTCAACACCAATGGCATCCGCATCGCGCGCGACGACCGGTTCCTCGCCGCGCTCCACGACCTGCGCGACCGGGTGGAGGTCTACCTCCAGTTCGACGGCTTCGAGCTCGAGACGCACCTCTACCACCGCGGCGAAGACCTGCGCGAGATGAAGGCACAGGCCATCGCCCGCCTGACCGATGCGCGCATCTTCACCACGCTGACCATGGTCGTCGCCGAGGGCGTCAACGACCACGAGATCGGCGCGGTCGCGGACTTCGCCTTCGACACCGACTACATTGCCGGGGTGGCCTACCAGCCGGTCTTCGGTTCCGGTCGTGCCAATCCCATCGATCCGATGCATCGGATGACCACCACCGGCGTCCTCCGCCGCCTCGCCCCGCAGACCGCCGGCCGGGCGGGCGCCGACGACTTCATCGCACTGCCGTGCAGCCACCCCGACTGCTGCGCCATCACGTACTTCGTGCGCGAGGACTCGGGGACGTATCGGTCCATCCCGAAGCTGGTGGGAGCGGACCGACTGAAGGCGAACCTGTCCGTGGTCGGCAACCGCATCGCGGCCGACGACGAGCTGTGGGACTCGCTGATCGGCATGATGAGCGAGACGACCACCATCAGCCGTCCCGAGCTGGTCGACTACCTGCTGAACATCTGCGAGGCGTGCGATATCGGCCTGGGGGGATTCATCAAGGACCTGGGCAGCATGGTCTTCAAGGGCGAGCGCGCCGCCGAGCTTGTTGCCAAGCGGACGAAGCGGCTCAGCGTCAAGTCGTTCATGGACGCATGGACCATGAATATCGAGCGGCTGCAGCAGTGCTGCGTGCATGTCGGATCGACCGACGGCGAGACCGATCCGGTCCGCATTCCCTTCTGCGCCCGACAGCTGTTCGGCAACCTGCGGCGCCGGACCTCCGTCGGGCAGGTTCCGGCACGGCAGCTGGTGGAGCTCGACGGATTGGTCCGCACATGAGCAGCCTGACCGATGCGCCGGCGACTGATCCCGTCCGCACCTGGCTGGCGGCTCGACCGCCGCTGACGCGGGCACAGAAGTACGACCGCCTGGCGTTCACGTTCTGCAAGATGGGAACGGTCGGATTGATCGCGTGGTTGCTGACACCGCCGGTCTTCGTGCTGTTGGTGGCCCTGGCCGCGATCGGTCTCTACGGAAAGGCGGTGGCGCTGGGGATCACCCGATCGCAATGCATCCTGCGGCGACCGCTGCTGATCATGGGCTTCTGGGCGGCGGTCGCGGCTGCAGACGCCACGTGGCTCGCAGTTTCCATGGCCGCGTCCGCGCCATGAGCGATGCCCAGTGTCCGAGATGCGGCAGCCAGAACTCCCCCGAGTTTCGGTTCTGCGGTGCCTGCGGCGCGCCGCTGGCTCGTACTTGTCCGTCGTGCGGTTCAGCAGTACCCCATGGCTTCACCTTCTGCGGTGCGTGTGGAAGCGAGCTCTCGCGGGAGCCGACCGTTGCGGCCCCGATCCAAGCGCCCGCCGCCCCTCCGCAGCCGATGTCTCTGGAAGAACGTAAGCCGGTCACGGTGCTGTTCGCCGACATCGAAGCATCCACGGAGCTCGCCACACGGCTGGATCCGGAGGACCTGCGCGGCGTTCTCCGTCCCTTCTTCGAGGCGATGCTGGAGGAGATCGAGCGGCACGGCGGGAGCGTGGAAAAGTTCATCGGCGATGCGGTCGTGGGTGTCTTCGGCGCTCCGATCGCCCACGAGGATGATCCAGAGCGTGCCATCCGGGCTGCGCTCAGGATGCAGGACCGCCTCCACGAACTGAACGCAACCCTCTCGGCCGCCGCCGGCGGCGATCTGACGATGCGGATCGGCGTGAACACTGGCGAGGTGCTCGCGGCTTCGCGCAGCGGCGAGCATGAGGGCATGGTGACAGGCGAGGCCGTGAACCTGGCGGCCCGCCTGCAGGCCAATGCCCCCTCCGGGAGCGTGGTGGTCGGCGAGCGGACGTACCGAGACACGCGCCACATCTTCGGTTTTGCGCAGCTGCCGGAAGCGAGTCTGAAAGGGTTCAGCCGACCGATCGCCGCGTGGCGTGTCGCACCAGAGGAGGTGCCCGCCGCCCGCTCGTCGCACGCTTCGCCCCTGGTCGGACGAAGCGAAGAGCTCGGGCTGCTCAAGCTCGTCTATCGGCGGACGCTGGCGGACGGAAGGCCGAACCTGATCACCGTGCTCGGCGCGCCGGGAATCGGGAAGAGCCGCCTCGCGGACGAATTCGCCACTCAGCTCATGTCCGAGCCCCGCGACGAAGGTGCCATTCCGGCCCGAATACTGCGCGGCCGGTGTCCTCCATACGGAAATGGCCTTACGTACTGGCCACTGGCCGAGATGCTCAAGGCCGAGGCCGGCATCCTCGACTCGGACTCGCCAGGCGCTGTCGTGTTAAAGGCGCGCGAGCACCTGGCGTCGGTGCTCGCGGAGGATCCGCAGGCGCTCGGGCTCGGCGACGTCCTGCTCGCGTCGATCGGTGTGTCGACGGGCACCAAGCCGCTGAGCGGAACGGGCTCAGCGGTGGCACAACAGACCGTTTTGGCTGCGTGGCGCCGATATCTCGAGGCACGCGCGGCGGCCGAGCCGATCGTCGCGATCTTCGAGGACATCCACTGGGCCGACGCCAGCCTGCTCAACCTCGTGGATGCGCTGGCGGCCCGCGTGCATGGTCCGGTGCTGTTCCTCTGCCTGGCCCGTCCCGATCTCGTCGAACTCCGGCCCGGCTGGGGGGCGGCCCTGCCGAACGCCGTCAGGTTCGGCCTCTCCCCGTTGACCGAGCACGAATCGGCGTCGCTCGTGTCTCAGCTGCTGGATGACGCCGCGCCTCCGGACCTGTTGCGCCTGATCCTCGATCGGTCAGAAGGTAATCCGTTCTTCGCCGGTGAGCTCATCCGCATGGTGACGGAGGACGGCACACTCGAGCGGCGGCATGGCAAGTGGAAGCTCGCGCGGACGCTGCCCACATCACTCCCCGACACAGTCCAGGCAGTGATTCTGTCGCGCATCGACCTCCTTAACGACATCCAAAAGCGCGCCCTGCAGGACGCGGCGGTTATCGGTCGCGTCTTCTGGCAGGGCGCGCTGGCGCGTCTCGGTGGTCACCTCCCGTCGACCGTCGACGAGCTGATCGAACGCGGCCTGGTCCGGGAGCACGACGCATCGGTCATCGCCGAGGATCGCGAGCTGATCTTCAGTCACGGCCTGACGCCAGAGGTCGCGTATCGCACCATCCCCCGCTCACGACGAGCGGCCGCGCATGCGGCGGTCGCGACGTGGATCGAGGAGAAGACACAGGGGCGCGACGAGGAGTTCGCCGAGCTCCTGGCTCACCACGCGGCGCAGGCCGGCGACGACGCGCGTTTGGCCCGCTACGCCTTGCTGGCCGGCCACCGGCACCGCCGCGTGTTCGCTGCCGAAGACGCCGTCGCCTGGTATGACCAGGCCCTTGCCGCAGCCGGGGAGCTCGCGCCGGGCGCTGCTTCCCTGCTTGTCGGCGAGACCGCGTTGAGCCGGGGAGACGCCAGAGAGCAGCTCGGGCAGTTCGGAGAAGCACGCGCCGACTACGAGCTGGCCTTGGAGGTCGCCCGCGCGACTTCTGGCGATCGTGCGTGGCTAGAAGCGCGCGCACTCGCGGCCATCGTGCGCGTCCTGCACCTTGAGGACCGATTCGACGACAGCCGCCGACTGATGCCGGCCGCGCTCGAACTGGCACGGTCCGCCGGCCAACCGGACGTCGAGGTGCAACTCCTGTATACAGACGGAACCACCGCGTTCGCCCTGAACCAGTTGGCGGAAGCCCGCGAGCTGCACACGCGCGCGCTGCAGGTCGCCGACGAGATCGGGGACATCGAGGGTCAGGCACTGGCCCACCAGGGCCTGGCGGAATGCGATCTGTACCTGGGGCCATTCGACGAGGCTCACCGGCACGCAACGCTCGCCGACACCCAGCTGCGTCGGCTTGGCCATCGACCTATGCTGCACCGCAACCAGCACGTCTGGGCGCGGATCCTGTGGATGCTCGGGGAATTCGACGAAGCTGCTGCCATCGCGGGCGTATCCGCGGCGGGTTCCAGCGAGTTCGGTAACCAGCGCGGTCAGGCGTCAGCCCTCTCCGTCCTCGCCCTGATCGCACTGGCCCGCGGCGAGATGTCGCTCGCGGAGCAGAGCGCCGCCGAGGGCCTCTCGCTGGCGCATGCCGCGAATAACTCGCATGCGGAGGTCGCTGCCCACATCTCACGGGCTTTGGTCGCGATCGAGCTCGGCGACGACGAGGTCGCATCGACGGCGGTGACGTCCGCTTCTGCTGCTGCAACGCCGCTCGCCGCTGACTTCTTCCGGCCCATTCTCACGGCCCTGCAGGCGGTCGTCGAATCCCAGCGCGCCACGACCGAAGCAGCGCGGGGCGGGTTCGGCGAGGCGTTCGCGCTGAGCACGGGGAACCCGCACCATCGCGCCGTGTGCCTCTGGGCCGAAATTTTAGCCTGGGAACGGATCGGGGCTTCCGACAACCTGCGTGGCGCTGGCGAGCGCCTGGCCGCGACCGTCGGCAAGACGGGACACTTCGGCCCCTGGGGGGACTATGCCGTTGGGCGTGCGGCACTCCTGGCCGGCAATCCGGGGCGCGCCTCGCCTGCGATGATCGATGTGCTCGCGCGGGCGCAATCGGATGCGGAACTGAAGTGGCGCGCGTATCTGACGTTGAGCAGTGCCTCGAGCGCCGCTGGCCGCGAGCACGAAGCACAGGACTACAAGCAGCGCGCGTCAGAACTCATCAAAGCGATGGGCGAAGGCCTGAAGCGGGGATCCCGAGCGCGTTTCGAGACCCGAACAGCGCAGCTCGGCCCGCGCCTGTAACGCCATGTGACCGCGCGATACGCAATCCTAGGCGAAGGTCATCATCTTCGCGCCGTCGCTGACCTCCTCGATCACCATCCCGGCGCCGACGATCCGTGCTGCGGGTCCGAGCTGATCTTCGCCGATGCCCCGAGGCGTGGTGCACGCGCCGCACAGCCAGACCTCGCCGCTATTCTCGATGAACTCGGCGTAGACATCCGAAAGCGCAGGCATCCCCGCGTAAGCAATCCCGTCCGTCCCGCCCTCAGTCCCGAGCCACACGCCCTCAATCGTCAACAGGATCGCCGTCTGCTTCCCGACCGTAGCCGCGATATTCGCCGCGACGAACGCCAGCGTGGCGCGCTCCGCGTCCTCTTTGCCGTGGCTGCACACGAAGATCAGTCGCTCGCTCACTGTAGCCTCCGCTATCGAGCTCTTTCCACGACGACCACTCCTGCCCCGTCCTGACGGGTTTCCGTCGAACGGATGCGGTGGCCCATCATCCGGGCAAGCGACGGCAAGTCAACCTTTGCGGATGGGTCATGGACGACCACCTCGAGGAGGTGTCCCACCTCGACACTTTGGATGCGGCGCCGGAACTCGGTTGTCAGCCCAGTGGCACACCCCATCTCCCCGGCGTCGAAGTACGTCATGGGTCCGTCCTGCGGAGTTAGTCTGTCGCTCGTGCGCGGTTCGGAATCGTTCACTCGGGCTATCCAGCGCGTAGGTGCATAGATTCTACGTGCTCGTGCAATGCGTAGCGACCAAACGCATCGGTCTCGCCCTCCGATCCCACATCGATGTGCCGCCGGCTGACGACGTATCGTCGCCGGCCGATCACCAGTCGCCGAGGTCGACGCCGCCGCCGCCGCTGGTAGCATTCGGGGGTGCTTCCCGTGATCTGGACCGTCTTCGCACTGTGCGCCGTCGCCGGTTTCGTGATGATCGCCGCGTACTGGCTGGACGTGCAGGATCGGTCCGATCTCACCTTCCGCGAGCGCGTTACCTGGTCGTTTGGAATATTCGTCTTCCCGGTCACCATCCCGGCTTACGCCTTCCTGGGCAATCCTGGTTGGCCGGCCTTCCTTCGCGCAGCATCGCTGCTCCCGGCCATCGCTCTCGCCCTCTTCTTCGGATTCCTGTTC
>JBBQEC010000006.1:0-27368 GCA_038320305.1 Candidatus Limnocylindrales bacterium
GCAGCTGGCCGCGACCGGCCTCAGCTGCCCGGGAACAGACCTACAGCTCGAAACGTTCTGATGCAGATAAGACGGAGTTGAGCGCCGGCTAAGGCGTCGTTAAGCGACGATTTCGATCATTTGGCGCATGGGACGCAAACCAGAGCCGTCGATCGTTGGTCCGTCACGCGCGGAGGTGCGCGCCGCGATGGACGCGCTGCCAGCGCAGCTCAACTGGGACGACGTCTGCGGCCAGCTCAGGCCTATGTTCGTTCGGCGCAGGCCAATGCCGCCGGGCGCGGAGCGGCCACTGACCCTCCGCGTGCCACCGGGCGTCGACATCTGTCTGGGTGTGGATATCGGGCCAGCCTTCCTGTATGTCGGCGCTGCCGTCCTCGCCGAGTGGCCGGTCTCCGCGGATGAGGCCGTCGAACAGGCAATGGCGAACCTTCGCGCAAGCGTCGCGGCCGAGCGATACATCGAGATGGAATATGGCACGGTCGCAGACGTGCCCATCTGGTGGTATCAGTCGCACGGCGGCCTCGCGTCCGGCTTGTTGCTCCTCGAGGAGGAGCTCGTCGTGCGCTACGGGGACGAGCCGCGCCTCCTCCTGGCGCCCATGCGCAACCTGCTCCTCGCCGCACCATTCGATGCTGACCGGGATCTCGTGGCCTGGCTGCGCGACGAGATCTCGTTCGAGGATCCCAACGGACTTGACCTACCGATATTTGCCCTTGTCGACGGTCGCCTGAGCATCGATCGCCGTCAACGCGAGCGGAGTGCCATGGTTCATTGACCCTGACGCTTGTCCTCGCCCGATATGCCGGCATCGGTCAGCGCCTGACCGAGTCCCTCGAGGTCGCCGACGGTCACATACAGACACGGGATGCTCAGGATCGAGCGCCGCAACGGCTGGCTGAAGTCGAGACGCACGCCGCCCTTGTGATTGCCACCGAATGTCAGGTCGCCCTTGAGAATCCCGCGTCGCACGCCAATGGCGGTGAGCCATAGCCAGGGACCCTCGATCGACCAGCGCGCCACGTTCGTCAGTGGCACGCGCAGATGGTAGAAGCCGAAGCTCGCGTTGATCTCGGTGGCGCTGAGCTCGACGTAGGCGTTGCGCTCACGGACGCCGAGGAGAAGCAGCGGCGGCTTGGAGCGCGGGCCGATGCGAATTGGAAAGCGCCGTACGTCAGCGCTGGACTCGGATGCCATGCTCGAAGGCTAGCGCCAAGCGTGACTTCAGCCGCCCAGTGCAAACTCCTCGAGGCTCGCGGCCGGTTTGATGTCCTTCTGTCGGAGCATCCCCGTTCCCGCAGCCAGGCCCATCAGGGCTGACAGCAGTGGCACGAGCAGCGCAACCTGGAGCGCGAACGGCCGCGCCTCCGTATTGATGCGCAGGATCTCTGTCTTAACCTCGGGCGTCTGCCCAACGAGCAGCTCCTCCAGGTGGGTGTTGCTCATCACTTCGGCGTCCTCGTTGAGCCCTACAGCGACCTGTTGCTTTTCGGTGCCAGAAAGAACAGTGCTGCTGTCTGACAGGTTGGTGAATTGGAAGGCCAGAGCGCCGAGCATGAGCGCCCCGCCGAGCGCAAGGCCAAATGCCAGTCCGAACGAGCCACCAGCCGAGTTGACACCGGCCGCCTCGCTGATGCGCTCCTCTGAGATCGGCGCAAGGGTGTAGTTGTTGAGCTGCGAGACGAGCAGGCCCAGGCCGAGGCCCATCACGATCAGCGACGGGGCCATCCAGATCGCGGTGTCCGTGCGCGGCACGATCGGGATCACCGTCACTGTGCCGAGGGCGACAAGTCCGAATCCGATCCGGATGATTGATGCCGGCCGGCGGCGCATGGAGCCCGAGCGCCGTCCCGCGACGAGCGCCATCAGGAACATGCTCAGCGACAGCGGCGCGAGGGCAATACCAGCCTGGAGGGCGTTGTATTCGAGGACCATCTGGAAATTTCCGATCGTGTCGCCAAGAACGCCGCCGATCAGCAGGAACGTCGATGGGCCGCTGTTCATCGCATTCCGGCTGGCCGCGGTCGCCGCATTGGGCTTCGTGTTACCTGCCGCGCTGGCAGTGGTCGCCGTCGCATACTCGGGAGTAACGCGCACCACGGCGTTGGGCATCGCCTACGCCGCACTCGGCGCCGCAACGGCAGTGGCCCCGGCCCTGCTCATTGCCGTCAGCCCGACGATCGGTCGTTGGCCATCATTCCTGCTCGCGGCCATCGCCGTCGCGGTCGCTCTGATTGCCGCTCGCCGCGGCGTGCCGGCGAGCGGGCCGTCCGGACTGAAAGCGCGCGAGGTCTATCCCCATGCCTTGTGGGCGCTCGGCCTGCTCGCAGTCACCGGTGGGGTTGTCGGCTTTCGATCCAGCAACGAGTCGCCGATTCGCCTCGGGTTGATATTTGTCGGCGCTGCGCTCGTGGTCGTCTTTCTGATCATTCAGCGGCGGCGAGCTGGTGTCTCTGATGACGCCGCCATCGACATCCGACCGACAACGGTCGCCCTTGTCGCCGGGGTTGTGATTGCGATCGCCCAGACGGCACCACTGCTCGAGCTGCCGCTCTTTTTCCAGATAGCTCAGCAATTTGCGCCGCTGCTCGCAACGATCGCGCTGGCGCCCTTCTTCATCGCGCTGATCGTTAGCGGCCCTGTCGCAGGCGCACTGCTCGTGCGCTACAAACCGCGAACACTGATTGCGGGGGCTCATCTTCGTTGGCCTGGGTGACTTGGTGCTGGCCCAGGCATCACCAACAACAACCTATTTCTTCTTTATCGCCCCATTCTTCGCAGTAGGCGCCGGGTTCGTCGTCGGGACATGCGTGCGCACCGCCGTGATTTGTGCCAGCACTCCCCGCCGATTGCCGGCAACAGCCGCGGCACTGAACCAGACATCGCTGGTTGTCGGCACCCAGGTCGGCGTGGCCGGGGTGACCGCGCTCGTAGGCGCCGCAGCAATCGCGTCGTACACCGCGTCATTGCCGACCGGCACGGACGTGGCGAGCTTTGTCGAAGTGTTCCATTCGTTCCTGCTCGCGATCGGAACGTCAGAATTCGGTCAAATCGTGGGCGGCCTGTCGACATCGACCAGTGCCGCCTACGGAGCGGCTTTCACGGCCGGTGTTCAGTCGGCGATGACCGCCATCGGCATTGCCTCGATCGTGGTCGCCGTGATCTGCTGGTTGGCGTTGGCCGGCTCCAGCACCGTCAACAGCATCTGGGACTTGCGCGATGAGCGACAGCCTGTGGCCTAGCTCCTGGCGCTGACTGCTGGGACGCTGGCGGACGGACTGGCTGCGGCCTCGTTGCGCAACGGTTTCCCGGTTGCCTGGTATCGGGTGACCACCACTTCTGCAAGGATCGCCAGCGCGGTTTCCGCTGGCGCGCGCCCGCCGAGGTCCAGCCAGATCGGCCCGTGCAGGCGTGCCAGCTCGTCCTCTGAGATGCCCGCCGCCCTGAGCCGCTGACGACGCTCGGCCTGCGTCTTCTTTGATCCGATCGCGCCCACATAGCGGCAGCCACGGCGCAGGGCGTCCTTGATTGCGGGCTCGTCAAATTTCGGGTCGTGAGTCAGGATCGCGACCGAATCGTCCGCGGACAGCTCGATCTCAGACGCGACCTCATCGGGCCAGCCAACGATCAGCCGATCCGCATCCGGGAAGCGCTCGCGTGTGGCAAATGCCGGCCGCGCATCGATCACGACGGTGGCAAAGCCAAGCTCATGTGCCAGCCGGACCAGCGGCCGTGCGATCTCGACGGCGCCCACGATCACCAGCCTCGGAGTAAGTGGGAACGTTTCGAGGAAGAACTGCCGCTCGCCGAGCTCGACGATGTGCGACGCGCCGCGCAGCAAAGCTCCATCGGCAGCGGTTATCAGCTCGGCATCGATGCGCGCGTCGCCAGTCGTGCCGCGCAGGCCGCCATTGTGTTGGAAAGTGAGCTTGCGCTGGGGAGCGCTGGCCGCGCCCGTCGGCAGCGGCGTGATCAGTACGGTCGCATCCGCGCTGCGCGCCGCGTCCACGGCCTCCAGCGGAACAGTCGGCTCGATGAGCACTTCAATCGTGCCGCCGCAGGCGAGTCCCACGCCCCACGCCTGCTCGTCCGTGATGCCGTATCTGATCGTGCGCGTCTTGCCGGTCTTGCGCGACGCCTCGATCTCGCTCGCCACCGCTCCCTCGACGCAGCCACCTGACACGGAGCCTACGAGGCGGCCATCCTCGGCGTAAAGCAGCACGGCGCCTTCCTGGCGCGGCGCGGAGCCATAGGTCCGAACAAGCACTGCCCGCCCGACCGCTAGGCCCTCAGCCTGCCATGCGTCGAGCATGTCCAGGAGCTCTTTCATATGCTGGCGATGCTACCGCCCGAACTTCAGCCGCCAGCCAAAGGTTCGGCGACGTCACGCGGCATGGGCAGAAACGCATCCGGCGCTGCGGCGCCCGGGATGCCGAGGATGACGTGGCTCGCTCCGGCGGCCCGGAATTGACGCGCAACATCCAGCGCCGTGCGGCGTGACGCGGCGTTGGCACCACAGTCGACCTGCGCGGCGAAGGTGAACGCCGCCGGGTCTCGGCCGGCGGCCTCAAGCGCGCGCTGGATCTGGTCGCGCTTGTCGCTGAAGTAGGCGACGTCGCCGGCGCGATTGCCGGGCAAGGGCCATCCCGACGCATAACGGGCGATCAGCTCGATGCCGCGCCGGCGCTGACCGCCAAGCCAGATCGGCGGGCCGCCGGCGGAAATCGGCGCCGGCTCATTCGTCGCCTGGTCGAGCCTGTAGATCGGATCATCGAGGGTCACGCCTGGTTCATATCGGGCGGCATCGCTGAACAGCGCGCTGAGGACACGCAGCGCCGACTCGTAGCGGTCAAATCGTACGCGTGGTTCAGGCAACTCGATACCGAACGCCTCGTGCTCACCGCCGTGCCAGCCCGCGCCCAGGCCCAGGATGAACCTGCCGCCGGTGACGATGTCGAGCATCGTGGCCTGCTTGGCGAGCAGTGCCGGGTGGCGGAAGGTGTTGGCAGCAACCGCAATGCCGATCCACTTGCCCGGCACGCGGTGCGCGAGCGCGGCGGCGGTCGTAAATGCTTCGAATGCCGTGCCGCCGCGCTCGCGGCTCACGTCCGAGAGATGGTCGCTCAGCCAGCCGGCGCTGAATGCATCCTGTTCGCCAGCCAGCGCCCAGGTCGTGTCAAGCCGCCGCCAGTCGAGTCCGGCAGTGCTCGAGGCAGAAATGCGGAACCCGATCGGCCCGAGACGCGTGGCATCCATCAAACCGGATCGTATGCCCCCAACTCCTTGCGCCCCGACGAGTCCGGTCGGGGCCGACGGGCTCACGCAGGAACGGAGACGCCATTGGTAGAAACCTGAAGCCGCCGGAATCTGATTTACGTTGGTGCTACTATGTCGCACATGGAGCGTGTCGGGGTCCGCGAGCTGCGCCGTCAAGCCAGCGCCATCCTGCGACGGGTGGCTGCGGGCGAGACCGTGGAGGTCACCGACCGCGGACGTCCCGTCGCCGTATTGCTGAAGACGATGCCCAGCGGCCTGGCCCGGCTGGAACGTGAAGGCCTCCTCCGTCGAGCGGACGCCGATGTGCTGGACCTCGTACCCGTCAGTCTCCCGGCCGGGGCCACAGCGCCGTCGCGCCTGGTGGCGGATGGCCGGGCCGATTGAGCGCGGTTTATCTCGATAGTTCGGCATTCGTCAAGCTGGTTGTCGAGGAGCCGGAAACCACAGCCATTCGGGCGTACCTCGCCGATCGCAGCGACCGTCGCGTATCGTCAGCCCTGCTGCGCACGGAGTCCTTGCGCGCTGTCCGCCACATGGGTTCGGACGCCCTGGCGACGGTACGAGAGGGGCTGCGGCGCGTTGACCTCGTCGGGATCGACGATCGGATCCTGGACGCGGCCGGAACCCTGGAGCCAGGGGTCATCCGGACGCTCGATGCCATCCACCTCGCGACGGCGATGGCTCTGGGCGATGACCTCGAAGCGATCGTCACATACGACGAGCGGATGGTCGATGCGGCGAGACTCTTGGGGCTGTCGACGGCCACCCCGCGCTGAACCCCCAGTTGGATGACCCTCGATGCCTCCGCCTATCGGGCAAAGTTCACAGGCCCGTACGAGCACCGGCTCATCAGCGGCGGCATCGGGCACGACCTGCCGTGAACCCGATGACGGGCTACCGAACCATCGACGGATATCTCGACGATATGGAGTCGGTCGCCCAGGCGGTCGCGGCGCTTCTGCGACCCAACGCGCACCTCGTCATCAATGCCGCGACGACGGTCGACGACAGCGGCGACGCGACGCCCCTCGCTGAGGACATCGCGGTGCGGCTCGCGCGACATCTCGTCCGGCGTCCGGACCTTCCGATCGAGTGGGACGTGCCGCCCAGCGGCGTTGTCGACGATCGCTGCATCGTGTTCCAGAAGTTGAGACAACAGCAGCATGTCACCGGTTCAATCCGGAGGTTGGCTCCGGCGACGTGAACGAAGAAGCCGGCCACCAGGCCGGCTTCTTTCATTGGAGTCACGCGGGTGGACAGCCCGCATGTGGTGGTGGTCGGTCAGGCCTCGGCGGGAGCCTCTGGAACCGCCTTCGCAACAGCGTCCAGGGCCTCGTCGGTCACGTCGATAGCTTCCATCGCACCGCCGAGCTCAGCGAGCTTGACGCTGATTGCGCCAGCCTCGTCGGCGGTAGCCAGAACCCCGACGGCTGCCTTGCCGCCGGTCAGATCCGCGCCGATACGGGCCTTGTCCGCATCGCTCATGCCCAGACCCTTGTGATGGAAGGCGCCAAGGACCCCGCCGCCGACCACGCCGGCCAGCAACGTCGGGGGCGCAACGACCGCGAGGAGGAGGCCGATGCCGGCGCCCTTCGCCTTGCTACGCGAGCCCATCTTGTGGGTCTTCAGCACACCCTTGTCGTCGAGGACGAGCACGCCGATCGAGGTGAGCTTCACCTCGTCGCTTGCCATGTCCCACGCCTTCAGCGACTCGACCGCCGCGTCAGTTGCGGCCTCGTCCGCAAAGACCCCCAAGACCACCTGATTCTCAGCCATGTTGTTGCTCCTTCGATATGTCGTTGGTGCGACGGGGAACTTCTCCATTACGGCGCTGTCAGCGACGAGCTGATCCCCATCGAGCACAAACGCAAGATTATGCGATCGAGATCTTCATCCGGATAATCCAACCCGGACGGATCGACCGGCCCGAACTACTCCGTGTTCGATCGGTTCCGCTCGCTGCTCCTTCGGGATGCTCGGGCGATACGGCGTCCGGAAAGATGTGGAAATGGTCGGGGCGAGAGGATTTGAACCTCCGACCCCAGCGTCCCGAACGCTGTGCGCTACCTGGCTGCGCTACGCCCCGACCGAAAGCCTGCCACAGCGCCACAAATGTGCGCCGAGCGGCTCAGAAGTATATCGCGAGCGACCCTCTCTTCCCCAACGCTGCCGGCCGCGGCCGCGAACTGCGCGACGATATCGCGCGCTGATGACCCGGAGGAAAGCGACTTCTACAATCGGGCGAATGAAATGGAGCCAATTCCGAGTCGCCGCGACGCAGATCGGAGAGCTCGCCCAGGAGGCGTTCGAAGATCAGCATCTTGCGATCCTCGGCACGCTTCGGCGCGACGGCTGGCCGCGCATCAGCCCGTGCGAGGTCTACTTCGTCGGCGACGAAATGCTCCTGGGCATGATGCAAGAGTCGGCCAAGGTGGTCGACCTTCGTCGCAATTCACGCATCACGGTCGTCAATGGCCAGGAAAATCGCATACCGAAACTGGGCGATGTCAAGTTGTACGGCCGCGCGCGCGAGGTTCTAGATCATGACCTGCGAGAACGCTTCGCCGACGCCCAAGAAGCTCTCATCAGTTGGCGACCACCGGACGCGTCACACGTTTTCGCGGTGGACATCGACCACGCTTCGTACATCAGCTTCGGCGACAGGCCACGCCTCTTACGCTGGACGTCCGAACTCGGCGAGGAGAAGCTGAAACATCCTGAGGAAGCAACGTGGGCCGATGCCTAGAACCCGTCCGTTGGAGCGCCGCGTTTGACCTCGAATACGTGACGACCCCACGACGGCATGTCGAGAAACAACCCAGCCTGGGTCAGATCTGATCCGTCGCGAACGTAGGCTGCGTCGGCTAGAGCGTCGTCGAGATGCCACTGCCAGCCACCGAGATCGGGCCACGGCAGAGCGAGATAGCACTGACTCTGGTGGTCGGAGTAGTTCACAACTACGACACGCCGCTCATCGAGGGGACCTGTCCACGCGGAGCAGATGAAGTCGTCGTTGGATCCGTTGCCCTCCCATGCGGAGCGCGCGTCGAGCAGCCGCCACTGCCCTTCACGAAATACATCCTGGTCGAGGCATTCGAGCAGCCGGTCATAGAACACAGCCAGGTCAGCATCGATCGGCTCATGGGGTCCGCGGCCCAGATGCATGGGGATGCGCGCCTTGTGGCCCTCGCGTTGGCCCTGATGAATGAAGCGCAGGCCAGGTGCGAAGAACGTGACCACGGCCGCTGCGCGGTGCTGAGCCGGCTCGAACGTCGCGGCTGCACGCGCTTCGTCGTGGTTCTCCAGGAAGCGTGCCAGGTGGTCCTGGAAATCCAGCCCTGCGTACAGGTGCTCGCGGACCGGACGTGCATGGCCTTCGCGCAGGCGGTCGTACAGGCGCTTGTCGTACGTGTAGTCGAAACCCTGCTGTTGGAGGGTCCATTCGAGACCCCAGTAGACCTCGGCCATGAACAGAAAGCCGGGCAGCGCACCATGGATCGTGGAGGTCACATACGGCCAGAATGGGCGCGCGTTCACGCCCCACGTCCGGGCGAACACGTCCGGCAGCACCAGCATGGCCATGTCGCAGCGCACGCCGTCGCACTGCGTCGCGATGCGCCGCAGCTCGCCGAGCATTGCCTCCTGCAGTCGGTTGTTGCCGTAGTTCAGCTGCAGCGTGTTGGGCCAGCCGGCGAAATACGGGTCACGGCCGTAGGCGAGGATCCGTTCGCCACCGGCGGTGGAAATGCGGCGCCAATTCAGGGGTTGAGCCTGGAGCTGCTCCTCGGTGCCCTCGATGAAGAAGTCGGGGTGCTCCTCGAGCCAATCGTGGTCAGGGGCTACGTGATTCGGCACGAAGTCGAGCATCAGACGCAGACCACGTTCAGCGGCCCGCGCCCGGAAGCGGGCAAGGGCGTCGTCGCCGCCGAAATCCGAATGAACGTGGTAATCGCGCACGGCGAACGGCGACCCGACCACGTCGGCCGGTTGAAAGTCGGAGAGCACACGCCTGTATTCGGCCAACCATTCAGGGTTAAAAGCCGAAACCTGCCGCGCGGCTTCGCCCGTCTGCCACACGCCGAGCAGCCAGACAATGTCAAAACCGTGCTCGGCCAGTGCGTCTAGGCCCGCATCGGACAGGTCGTCGAGCGTCGCGGCACGCTCCAGCGTGGCGGACAGCTCAGAAAGCCTGACGCGCGTGTTGAGCTGGAAGAGCGCCGGATAGCGCGGCAGTGCCACGGCCTCAGTCGTTGCGGTCGCGGTCAGTGCCAACCGCGCTATCGCGTGTCATGTCGCCCATGACGTGCGCCTTCGTCACCTCCAGGGCCTGCTCCGGGCTCAGCCGGCCGAAGACGTCCATCAGGCGCGCGATCGTTCCGGTCCAACCTGTCTGATGACTTGCCCCAAGGCCCGCGCCGTTGTCACCGTGGAAGTACTCATAGAAAAGGATGTAGTCGCGCCAGTGCGGATCATCCTGGAACTTGGTTGAGCCACCGTAGACAGGGCGCTTCCCGTTCTCGTCGCGCAAGAAGATCTTCGTCAGCCGCCTGGTAATCTCCTGGGCCACTTCAAACAGCGTCATCTCGACACCAGATCCCGTCGGACACTCCACCTTGAACTCGTCGCCGTAGAACCAATACAGGTTGAGCAGGCCGCGCACGATCAGGCCGTTGACCGGCAGCCACACCGGTCCGCGCCAGTTCGAGTTGCCCCCGAACATGCCCGTGTCCGACTCGACGGCAACGTAGCGCACGGTCTGGGTCGTGCCGCCTGCACTGAATGTAAACGGATGGTCTTCGTAGTGCTTTGACATGGATCGAATCCCAAATTCGCCCAGGAACTCGTCCTCATCAAGCATGTAGCCCAGGATGCGTTCGAGCCGCTTGCGCGACAGCGGCGACAAGAGGCGGCGGCCGTTGTAGCCCTCGAAGCCGACGCCGTCCGGTGCGACCTGCGCCACGACCTCCGGGTAACGCTCCCGCATCAAGGCAATCAGCTGCGCAAGACGCGGGAGCTGGCCGAGCTGGCCCGGGTCGAACGTTGTGCTCGCGCAGAGCGGCAGCAGCCCAACCATGGAGCGGACCTTGAGCCGCTGAGCGGATCCGTCCGGCAGGCGGAGCACGTCGTAGAAAAAGCCATCCTCCTCGTCCCACATCTCGTCCTGGTTATCGCCGATGCGGTCCATCGCATATGCGATCCACATGAAGTGCTGGAGATAGGTGAAGGCGTACTCCTCGTAACGCGGGTCCTTCTCGGCCAGGATGAGCGCTATCTCGATCATGTTCTGGCAGTAAAAGGCCATCCATGCCGTGCCATCGGCCTGTTCCAGGTTGCCACCGGTGGGCAGGGGCGAACTGCGATCGAAGACGCCGATGTTGTCCAGGCCCAGGAAGCCACCGGCGAAGACATTGCGGCCGTCGGGGTCCTTGCGATTGAGCCACCAGTTGAAGTTCTGGGCCAGCCCGAAGAAGGAGCGCTCGAGGAAGTCGCGATCCTCGCGGCCGAGACCCTGCTCGGCTCGATAGAGGAACAGGGTGGCCCACGCATGCACGGGCGGATTGACGTCGCTGAAATTCCACTCGTAGGCCGGGATCTGGCCGTTCGGGTGGCTGTACAGGCTGCGCAGCATCAGCAGCAGCTGTTCCTTGGCGAAGTCGAAGTCGACCAGCGATAAAGCCGTCGTGTGGAAGGCGAGGTCCCATGCCGCGTACCACGGGTACTCCCACTTGTCGGGCATCGAGATGATGTCGCCGTTGAACATGTGGAACCACTCGGAGTTTCGTGAGTTGCGCCGAGACGGCGAAAGCAGCGGATGAGCGTCGTGCTCCCTGAGCCAGCGATCGACGTCGAAGAGGTAGTACTGCTTGCTCCAGAGCATCCCGGCCAGCGCCTGGCGGTGAATCAGGCGCTCGTCCGCGGACAGCTTGGCTGGCGTGATTCGGTCGTAGAACTCATCTGCCTCGCGCTCGCGTTGGGTGAAGGTCGACTCGAACTCGGCGCCGAACGCGTCGTCCCCTGCCCTGCTCGCCGCCGCGTGCAATCGGACTCGGACAACCGACTCACCGCCCGCGGGCACTTCCAACACGTAGTGCGCCGCCGCCTTGGTACCGATGCGCTCCGCGTTGACTGCGTCGCTCTCACCGTTCGCCACGCAACGATGAAAGGCGTCCTTCACGTAGGGCGTGCCATTCGGCTGGTGCCACAGCCGCTCGGTGTTGGTTTCGTTGTCGGTGAAGAGGAGTTCCGGCTGCCCGTCGACCTCGAGCACGAAGTCGCCAACCTCCGGATGAGACGCCACAACTGCGCCGGTTGCAGCGCCCAGGGTGGGTCGTGGCGAGCCGTCCTTGAGTGCCCATGTATTGCGAAACCACAGCGTCGGCAGCAGGTGAATTGTGGCCGCGTCCGGGCCGTGATTGGCGGCTGTGATGCGCACCAGGATGTCGTCCGGCGCCGCCTTGGCATATTCGACGAAGACGTCAAAGTAGCGATCGTCGTCGAAGACTCCGGTGTCGATTAGCTCGTACTCGAAATCGTGCCTGCCGCGCGACTTGTTCTGCTCGACGAGCCTGTCGTACGGAAACTCGGCCTGCGGGTACTTGTACAGGTACTTCATATATGAGTGCGTCGGAGTCGAATCGAGGTAGAAGTAGTACTCCTTGACGTCCTCGCCGTGGTTGCCCTCCGAGTTGGTCAGGCCAAAGGTACGTTCCTTGAGAATCGGGTCGCGGCCGTTCCACAGCGCGATCGCGAAGCACAGCTGTTGCTTGTCGTCGGAGATGCCGGCCAGGCCGTCCTCGCCCCATCGATAGGCACGCGACCTTGCTTGGTCGTGGCTGAAATAGTTCCAGGCGTTGCCGTCGTCGCTGTAGTCCTCACGGACCGTGCCCCATTGCCGTTCAGACAGATAAGGGCCCCAGCGCTTCCACGAAACGCTTGCTTCGCGGGCTTCGTTGAGTCGGCGCTGCTCGGCAGTGTCAGGAACAGTCTCATCGATCACGGCCACTCAACTGTGGCGCCGGTCGAGCGAACGCGCATCACCTTGGGCGGGCGATCAGTCGTTGACAGCCGGCCCGGCAGCTTGGTGCGCAGGCGGAATTCGGATGGGGAGCACGGTGAACGCCGCGGCGATGAACGCACCGGCCATGAGCAGGAAGGTGATCGGCAGGCCTTTGTCCTCGCCGAACACTGCGATCACCAGGCCATACAGCGCGACCCACAACGAGCCGATCCCGAAGGCAAGTGTGAAGTACGCCGAGAACGAGGCGTCGCGCAGCGCCGGCGGCGACAGGTCGCCGAGCAGAGCCTGGAGTTGTGGGCTCTCGACAAAGTTGAAGACGCCCATGAACAGGATTGCGACCCACAGCAGAGTTACGTTGTCGCCCGCAAGCAGGAAGGCGACAAGAGCTCCTGCACCTCCGATGTACGCCGCGAGAATGAGCGGCTTGCGTCCAAATCGATCGGACAGTGAGCCCGCAACGATCGGACCGGGCACGCTTAGGATGACCAGCGCCGTGTACATCAGGGTGACCGTCGTGGCGTCGAGGTGAAGGACCAGACCCAGGTACAGCGGCACAAACACGTTCAGCACGCCAAGGCCACGGCCGCCGCCGCCGAGCATGCCGGAGATGAAGACCAGAACGAGGTTACGGTCGTGGCCGACCGCGCGGAGCGCGCTGCGAAGCGAGCCGTAGGCGCGTGCAGCGGCCCTATCCGTACCCGATTCACGCACGAACAAGAAGATGGCGAGCGCGATCAGGATCGCCGGCACGCCGAACAGCACCACCGTCCAGCGCCAGCCGTATCCCGCGATCAGCCACGCCCCGAGCAGCGGCACGGCCACCGTGCCGACGTTGCCGCCGGCGATATGAGCGGAAATGGCAAAGCCACGGCGATGTTCTGGAAATTGTTCCGAGAGCAGGCCGTTGCCGACCGGATGCTGCGGCGATCCGCCGATCCGGGACACGACATTGGCCGCGGCAAACCCACCGAAGGCCATCGCCAGCGCCTGGGCCGCGAAACCTCCGCCGAAGATGATCCCGCCGACGGTCAGCAGCGATCGTCGCGAGAAGTAGCGCGTCAGACCCGCGTACGTGAA
The DNA here is from genome assembly GCA_038320305.1 of Candidatus Limnocylindrales bacterium. Lineage (GTDB taxonomy): Bacteria > Chloroflexota > Limnocylindria > Limnocylindrales > CSP1-4 > JALYGJ01. The sequence goes on from JBBQEC010000006.1 coordinate 13,370, forward strand.
CTGGACAAGGCCGGACGAGACATTTCCCGTCGCGACGAGCAATGCAATGGCGGCCACGTTGATCTGGAACTCGGGAATGATCGCGAGGTAGATGAGCGGCAACAACGCGGCTTGGGCGTGGTTGACGGCATGAGCCAGGCTGAGCAGCCACAGGGTCCGATTCGGGTGGACATCAATCTCCGCAGGAGCGGCGGTAGCCACATCTGCGTCTGCCATCTGGCCGAGGCTACTAAACTCAGGCGCAATGGATGAAATGACTGACAAACGAGAGCGCTGGGCGCTGATCCTTGGCGCCAGCAGCGGCTTTGGCGGGGCCAGTGGACTGTCACTCGCGCGCGCGGGCTACCCGATCGTTGGCGTCCACCTCGACCTGCGCGGCACGCTCGCACGCGCGATGGCGACGCGCGACGAGATTGCCGCGACCGGCGTACCGGTTGTGTTTCACAACGTCAACGCCGCTGACGAGGAGAAGCGCCACGCCGTGGTCGAGGCGACCCGCGTTCTGTTCGAAGAGCGGCGCGCAGCGGGCAAGGACCCGTTCATTGCCGTCGTCCTCCATTCGCTGGCGTTCGGCGCGACGCTTTCGTACATCAGCAGAGATCCGAACGTGAAAGAGGTCAGCCGCAAGCAGCTCGAGATGACTGCGGACGTGATGGCCCACTCGCTCGTGTACTGGGTGCGTGATGTCTTCCACGCCGGTCTGCTCGGGAATGGCAGTCGCATCTTTGCGATGACCAGCGAAGGCGCGAACAAGGCGGTACCGACTTACGGCCCGGTGAGCGCGGCCAAAGCGGCCCTCGAAGCGCACGTTCGACAGCTGGCGCTTGAGTTGATCACTGAAGGCATCACGGTCAACGCGATCCGCGCCGGAGTCACCGATACACCCGCCCTACGCCGGATCCCCGGCCACGAAGAGCTGCGCACGACCGCCGAGGCGCGCAATCCGGGCGGTCGGCTCACGCGCCCGGAGGATGTCGGCGAAGCGTTGGTCGCTCTCGCATCGACGCGCCTGGGCTGGATGACGGGCAACACGATCGGCGTCGACGGTGGCGAGCAGATGGGCGAGCGCCGCCAGGGCGGCTGATTGCCGCGTTTGGACGGCATCCGTCCACCGTCTGGGAATGTTCGGCTGAATGGACGTCTCTCGTCCAACCGGCTCGACCTGCAGCGATTGCCCGGAACTGGCGGACGCATACACGATCGTCGAGCCGACGAAACGAAAGCCGCGTCCCTTCAGCTCGCGCGACAGGGCATCCGATGCAGGCGTGGTGGCCGGCAGCGAGCCGGATGTCGCCTTGGGCGGCAGGCGCCTGGGTGGCGGCGAGATGTGCCGCGCGAGATACGCGGCAAGGAACCGAACTCATCGGCCACGGCCCGGAATGCGCGGGCGTTGTCGATCGTTGCGTCGATCTTGGCTCGGTTGCGGACGATGCCCGTGTCGTTCATCAGGCGCATCCGACCTGCGTCGTCGAACTTGGCGACAACACCTGGATCGAAGCCCGCGAAGGCCTGTCGGAATGCCTCGTGCTTGCGCAGGATCGTGAGCCACGAGAAGCCCCGCGACGAGGGCAATGACGACGAATGCGAGGATGATCATTCCGGAACGATGGCGTGTCGCTCAGTACTGGAAGAGAAGCTCCCGGTACTTGGGCAGTGGCCAGAGATCGTCGGCCACGACCGCCTCGAGCTCGTCGGCGATCTCGCGCAGCCTGGTCTGGGCCGGGATCACGTCGTTGACGAAGGCACGCGCCTCGTCGCGGACATCGTGCGCTTTGTGGGCCACGTGAACGGCATGCTCGAGCTCATCGATCGAATCACTCAGCTTGTCGACCATGCTCCCGACGCGGTCACACATCGCCGCCACTGCCCGTGATGCCGGCCCGACGGCATAGAGCATGCCAAGGTGGCGCACGGCTGCGGGCAAAATCATTGTTCGGGCGATGTCGAGCGCCGCGCTGGCTTCGATGTTGCCAACTTTGACGTAGCGCTCCCAGCCGATCTCGACGCGCGCCGCGAGCTCGCGCTCGGACAAGACGCCGAACTTCGCAAAGATCGACTTAGCCTTGGCGGTCGATAGGGCGGGCAATGCATCGACGGTCGTCTTGTTGTTGGGCAGACCGCGTCGTTCGGCCTCGGCGTGCCACTCGGGCGAGTAGCCGTTGCCCTCAAACAGAACCTGCTTGTGGTCGCGCGCGATGCCCGAGAGGATCGCGCCAAGGCCGTCGAAGTCCTTGGGTTGCAACTTCTCGAGCTCGTCGGCGAGATCGCTGAGCGAGTCGGCGACCGCCGTGTTGAGCACTGTCTGCGGCCAGTAGATCGGGGCCGACGAGCCGACTGCCCGGAATTCGAACTTGTTGCCTGTGAAGGCGAAAGGAGACGTCCTGTTGCGATCCGTGGCGTCGCGCGGCAGGCCCGGCAGCGACGAGACGCCCAGGTCGAGCTGGCCGCCGTCCTTCGATTCTGACGCTGGCCCCTTCTCGAGCTGGTGAATGACGTCCTCGAGCTGCGAGCCGAGGAAGATCGACACGATCGCCGGCGGAGCTTCATTCGCGCCAAGCCGATGGTCGTTGCCCGCATCGGCGATCGACGCGCGCAGCAGGTCGGCATGAACGTTGACGCCGCGGACAACGGCGAGCAGGAAGGCCAGAAACTGCGCGTTGTCGTGGGGAGTCTTGCCCGGCTCGAGCAGGTTTTCGCCCGAATCGGTGGCCATCGACCAGTTGTTGTGTTTGCCAGAGCCGTTGATGCCTGCGAAGGGTTTCTCATGGATGAGAAGCATCAGCCCGTGCTGGCTGGCAAGCCTGCGCATGGTCGACATGACGATCATGTTGTGGTCGCTGCCGACGGACGTTGGCTCGTACACAGGCGCCATCTCGAACTGACCGGGAGCAACTTCGTTGTGGCGCGTCTTGGCCGGGATGCCCAGGCGCCACAGCTCGCGGTCGAGATCCATCATGAAAGCGAGGATCCGCTCGCGGATCGGCCCGAAGTACTGGTCTTCCAGCTCCTGGCCCTTGGGTGACGGCGCGCCAAAGAGGGTGCGTCCGGTGAGCATCAGGTCCGGCCGCTGCTCTGCCAGGCGACGGTCGACGAGGAAATACTCCTGCTCCGGACCGATGTTCGTGCCGACGCGCGTAACCACGTCGTTGCCGAACCAGCGCAGCACGCGCAGGGCCTGCTTGCCGAGTGCGTCCTGCGAGCGCAGCAACGGGATCTTGTAGTCGAGTGCCTCGCCGGTGAAGGAGACATAGGCGGTCGGAATGGTCAGCGTGACGCCGTTGGGCTCGACCTGCAGGAAGATCGGCGAGGTGACGTCCCAGGCCGTGTAGCCACGCGCCTCGAACGTGGCGCGGATGCCGCCGGACGGGAATGAAGAAGCGTCGGGCTCACCTTGCAGAAGGTTGCGGCCACTGAACTCGGCAATCGTCTTGGCCTCGCCTGACGGCGTCAGGAATGAGTCGTGCTTCTCCGCGGTGGAGCCGGTCATTGGCACGAACCAATGCGTGTAGTGGGTGGCGCCGTTGGCCAGGGCCCACTCCTTCACGCCGTGCGCCACGGCATCGACGATCTGCGGTTCAAACGGCTCAGCTCGCTCGATGGTGCGGCGCAGCTTCTCGAAGATGGGCTTGGCCAGATATTGGCGCTGGGCATCCTCGCCAAAGACGTACTCGCCGTAGATGTCGGATCCGGCACGCGCCAGGTAATCCTGAGTCGAGCCGACGTGGTGATTCGAGATCTGGTTGAGCGCGGCCTGGCGCGCGGTCAGCCCCGTGTTCGGTGCGGCGACGGCCGCGGTTCCGGCGTCTGCGCGCCCACTGCCCTTGCTCGTTTCGTCGGTCACGCTGCCATTGTTATGCATGGCCACACGCTCGGCGAGTTCGATCACCATCGTCGATGCACCCTCCGTCGCAGCCCGGCACACAGCCTGATATGGCGTCACGGGACTCAATCCGAGTCTAGAGCCGGCGTCCCCTCGTCGACGGTTGCATTCGACGTCCGGGACGGTTACGAGTTCGACCGCCTATGCTCGAGTGGCAATGGTCGTGATCATGGGTTGGGGCGACGGTCGGGCGCAGGACCTTGGACCGGTCGCGCCGGCAATCTGCCCGAGCTGCCACAACGACGTGTTCATGCACCACGTCCTCGGAGAAGAAGTTCAGCCTCTTCTTCGTGCCCCTCGCCTCGTATGGCAACAACGAGTATTTGACCTGTCCCATCTGCCAGAACGCGCTGCAACTGCCACCGGGCCAGCGCGAGCGAGGGGGCAAGATGCGCGCGGCCACGGCCAGCTTCCGCCAGGGACACGTTCCCGAGGCGTACTACCAGCAGACAGTCAACGCGTTCTGGGGTGCGCTCGGAGTCAACGCAAGCGGTCAGCAGGTTGTGCGCGGCCCGAAGAACGTTCCGCGGCCACCCGGGCCGTCCGCCAACGTGGCCGCCGGTGGCCCATCGCTGGCGGTGCAGCTCAAAGGGCTCGGCGAGCTGCGCGCTCAGGGCGTCCTGACAGACGCTGAATTCGCGGCCGCCAAGAAGCGGCTTATCGAGCGCTGAAGGTCTAGGCCGAGATCCAGCTCCGTGCGGCGTCCATCTCTGACGTTGGAAATACGCGCAAGTCGCCCGGGATCAGGGGCCCGAAGAGATGCACGGTGTGCCGGATCCAGTCGACATCAGTGACCACGGCGATCTTCGAGAACGAGTTGAAGTTGCCCATTCCGAGCTTGGCGTCGGCGAACATGGCGCTCGGCTCGTAGCCTTCGAAGCCAGGGCCAAGCTCGTACAGCAGCCGCGCCTTGCGGCCGCCGGCAGTGGCCTTCGCCACTGCCGCATCGAGCACGCTCGCATAGTCCTCGGCGGTGACTTTTCCCGTAGCGCGCACGCCGACAATCCCTTCACCCAATCCGTCAATCAGCTCGAACATGTGCCTCCTCCGCGTCTATGCAGGCAGCTCGTCGCGCTGCTCTCGCGTCACGGGGGCACCGGTCCTCTTGGCGATTGCCCCGACCAGATTGTCGAACTCGCGCTCGGCATCAACATAGCGATCAGCGAGCATGGCCAGCTGCAGCTTGCCGTCTTCGTAGCGCCCCCAGAAGCGGCGCCGCGGGAAGTAGAACGACAGCACCAGCCCCGTGATAAGGCTGAGATACGCCACCCACACAAGTCCCTGGCCCGGATCGCGCTTGATGACCATGCCGCTATAGGCGCCGGCATCCGACCACGCGATCGTGTAGCCAGCCGTGGCCTCAGGCGGACTCGATTCACCAACGCCCAGGCCGTTGAGGAACGCGATATTGGTCGAACCCGTCTGTGCGTCAATGGTGATGCCCGTCAGAGCCAGCACCGCAGTGCCTGTGTCGGTTCGATCGAGGACAAGCAGCAACCCGATGCCAGAGCCGGGGATGGTCATGAAGCCCTCCGGTTTACCCGAAAGAGCTCCGTCGAGCAGCACGGGGCCATCCCACACGAGCTTTCCGTTCGCGTCCGTGATCTGCAGCGTCTCGGCAGGTCCGAACGTATTCTGGTGGAAGGCATAGCCGCCGTACTCCAGCGGATCGTTGACGCGGATCGTCTTGCGCGCGACCTCGACGCCGTTGCTGTAGACAGCAAGATCGGTGGTGAAGTCGAGGAACGAACCGTCTGGTCGCGTCGGCGCCTGGAAGTCGATGTTCTTGACCAGCAGGTTGTCGAGCGTGCCCACCGCTTGAACAGGCGCGGTCTGACCGTCGCCCAGGAAGACCACCGTCTCGAAGCCAAAGGCGGTGGTCACCGCCGCCGCGCCGAGAAACATGATCAAGCCCAGATGGGTGAAGAGCGTCGCGAGCTTGAAGTACTGGTTCTTGTCGCCGTAGATGTTGACGATGTCGCGGCCCGCCGGCTCGACGACGCGTTGCTCGCGGACGCGAAATCGTGAGCGACGAAGAACAGCCGTCACGTCGGAGAGCGCGGTCTCAGGCAGCTCCGCGAGGCGGGCGCGGTTATCCAAGCGCAGGTCGTAGAACTGCGGTGCCTGGACGGCACGCACCAACCGCTCCTTGCGCCACATGTCCGGCGTCCGATTGAGCGTACAGACGATGATGCTGACCACGAGCAGGGTCAACAGGAACACGAACCACGGCGCCGCGAAAACACGGAACAGGCCCACGCGTTCGAGCAGGTCGACGATGCCCGCGCCGATCGTCGGGTCATAGGCAGCGTGGATCTGGGCCATCTGAGCGCTGTAGGCGGCAGGGTCGTGCAGGGCGAACGCGGGCACCTGCTTCATTACGGCACCGATAACGCCGGCCACGGCCAGGATGCTGATTTGGAGGACTGCGAATTTGACGTTCGTGAGCGTCCGCCACACGGCCATGCCAAGCCGCCCGAGCGGGTTCAGCTGCGAGTCGGCTCGGCGGTCGCCGATTGTGATCGAGGCCAAGAAAAGAGCTCTACGCCGTCGTCGGCGTCAGCGTGGCCTTGTGTTGTCCAGCGGCGGTGAGTGCCTGATCGAAGTCGGCCAGCAGGTCCTCGACATCCTCGAGCCCAACGGAGACGCGGATGAGCCCCTCGGGAATGCCGGCGGCCGCGAGGGCCGCCGCGTCCAGCTGACGATGAGTCGTGGACGGTGGATGAACTGCGATCGTCCGAACGCTGCCCAGCGACGCTGTCCGTGGCGGCAGTGTCAGGGCGTCGAGCAGTGTCTCGGCCGCGGCGCGATTTCCGGCATCAAAGGCGAGCATGCCGCCGCCCGAGTGCAACTGCCGCTGCGCCACCGCGTGTTGGGGATGGCTTGGCAGTCCCGGATACCAGACGCGGTTCGGGATCGGACTGGCCTCGAGTGCAAGGGCCAGCGCGAGGGCAGTCTGCACGTGGCGTTCCATGCGCACGTGGAGCGTCTCGAGGCCGCGCAGCACAAGGAACGCGCTGAACGGCGCGAGACCGCCGCCTGTGTCGATCTGGGTCGACCGGACCTGCTTGATCAGCTCGCTTGAACCAGCAACGGAGCCACCGAGAACGTCCGAGTGGCCGCCGATCCACTTGGTCAGCGCTTCCATCGTCAGGTCGGCGCCGAGCTCGGCCGGACGGCATAGGTAGGGCGAAGCGAACGTGTTGTCGACCGTGACCAGAGCCCCGCGGCGATGGCCGCGCTCGATCAGCGCCGAGATATCCGCGATCGTCAGAGTCGGGTTGGCGAGAGTCTCGAAGTGCAGCACCCTTGTCTTCGCGGTGAAGGCGGCCTCGACCTGATCGAGGTCGGTGATATCGACAAAAGTCGACTCGACCCCGAAGCGTCCGAAGACGTTTTGGATGAGGTGCTGGACACTGCCGTAGATCTGGCGCGAGACAACCATGTGGTCACCGGCGCGCAGGACCGTGGCGAACGCCGCATGTAGCGCGGCCATGCCGGTGGCGAAGACATAAGCAGCGGGCGCGCCCTCGACCTCGGCGATCGCATCGGCCAGGGCCTGTGACGTGGGATTGTCGATACGCGAGTACGAGAAACCTGATTGCCGATCACTCAGAACATCCGCCAGCTCGGCCGCAGACGTGGCGCTGAAGGTAACCGACTGGTAGATCGGAACAGCGTCGGGATGCTGCTCGACGTTCGGGGTTCGGGTCGCAGCCGCAAGGGCGCGCGTGCCGAACCCGGCGCCGGCGCGGGAAGCGCTGGTTTCGCTCACGTGCGGATGCTACATCGCGCTCCTGAGAAAGCGGCTAGCGCGCCTCCCACGGCGCCGGGCCGGGCGACGCGGCCGGCACGCCAGCCGCCGCCGGCGCGGCCTTGATCATTACCGGCCTTGCCACGATCCCTGGTTGTGGCCCGGGTTCAGGCTTGACCATCACTGGCACGGGCGCTGGTGTTGGCTGTGGCTCTGATCTCGTCTGCTCGGGAACAGGGTCCGGAACTGTCTCCAGTCCGATGGTCGGCTCGGCCTGCTCGAGAACAGGCACGTTGATTGGCGTATGTCCGTTGCGCCACGCGAGGCCGCTCTGGCCCGGGTCGCGCGCGGGCAGCCGGCCGGGGATCAATTGTGCCGACTCGCTCGATGGTTCCGTCATTTGAGCGCTCCGTGGCGCCGATGTGGAGTCGCGCGCGAACCTCACGATCTGGTCGCGGCCGCGGCGCTTCGCCTCGTACATGGCAAGGTCGGCGCGGCGCATCAGCTCCGCGGACGTCCGTCCGTCGTTCGGGAAGGTGACGATGCCGATTGACGCGGAGGTGCGCACCACCGCGCCGTTGTGTGGCAACGCGATGCGCGAGATGTCGACGCGGATCTTCTCGGCGACCAGGATCGCGCCATCGATATCCGTCTCGGGCAGCATTAGGACGAACTCGTCACCGCCGTAGCGGGCGGCGACATCCGTGATGCGGATGTCGCCGCGCATCGCCTCCGCCACTGCCTTCAGCAGGTTGTCGCCCCAGTCGTGACCGAAGCGGTCGTTGGCAGCCTTGAGCCCGTCCAGATCGATCATGGCCACGGCAAACGGACGGCCGGTACGGCTCGCGCGCAGAATTTCCTGGCGCAGCTCGGACAGGAAGAAGTCGCGGCTGTGAAGGGTCGTCAGCGAGTCAAAGCGTGAGAGCCGCAGGGCCTCCTCGCGTGCGCGGCGCTGCTCGCGGCCGATCACGGACGCGACGTACATGACCAGTGAGAGCGACACGAGGTTGAACGCGACAACACCGAAATCGGCCATCTCCAACGGAACAGCTCCGGCAGCGACGATGACCGCCATGAGGTAGGCGACGGAGCTGATGACCGCCAACACGGCCGCGCCAAGGTCAGAGGTAGTGAGCGCCGCACCTCCGACGAGCAGGATGTAGCCGAAGAAATATGGGCTGCTATGACCGCCGGTAATCGCGATCAGGACGGTCAGAAAGATAAGGACCACGGCCGCCTCGAGCGGCAGGCGCCAACTGCCCAGCGCGGATGACGGCAGAACGTCCTGGAAGAGCTCGATCAGGATCAGCCCGAACGCGAGCAGGACAATGATCGCGGTCACGTCCGTCGTACCGGTCAGCGTCACGACCGCCATCGCCGAGCCGATGAACATGAAGCTGACGACGCGCGTCATGCGCTGATAGAGCGACGGCGGCAGACCGGTTCTGCTCGTCAGGATGGGCGGCGCGACTGTCCCAGGCTCTCCGGATCCGTAATCGGAGATGGCCCCACCGTTCGCTCTCGAATACGCGTCGGCATCACTCGGGGAGCGCCCAAAGCGACGACCAAGACGCGGCAGCTGGAGTGCGATGAGCAGCACCAGGTAAGCCGCGATGACGAGAGCGAATAGCAGGGCTAGCTGATCGATGCGCACCTGATCGGACGGAGCGCCCAATTGGCCGAGGGCGGGCGAAGTCCCTATCTCCGAGTAGGGCGATCGTACTGCCCTGCGCTAGCAAGAAGTACTACTCAGAGGGGGATTTGTGTGGACGCCACGCAACAGGAATCAGACAACTTCTTCAGGGCGCAGACTGCGTCGAACGATCGGATCGAGCGCCAGTCCCTGGACAACGAGCGTGAATAGCGTGATCCCGAAGGTCACCTCGATGAGCAGCTCGCGCTGAGGAACGCTCGCCGGTAGAGACAAGGCCAGGGCTACCGCCACGGCGCCGCGCATGCCCGCAGCCGTCATCACGTGCAGCCATCCTCTCGGAATGCGCTGCGACGGTGAGCGCAGCAGCCTGCTTGCCGACCCGATCATGCCGTAGACCAGCAACGCCCGTGCACCGATCACCGCCAGGAGTCCCCACACGATGGGCAGGGCTGCGGCGCCCAACGCGCCCAAGTCGATGACCAGCCCAATGAGCAGGAACAAGAGCGCTGTGAGCATGAACGCGGCGAATTCCCAGACCGTCTCCACGGCTTCCCGCGCCCGCTCGGACATCGCGCCACGTCGGGCGTAAATTCCGAACAGGATCGCTGCCACGACGGTGGAGATGATGCCCGACATGTGCAGGGAGTCGGCCAGGACGTACGTCCCGTAGGCCAGCACAAGGGTGATGCTCAGCTCGATCAGGTGGTCGTCCGTCAGCTTGACAACTCGACCTGCGATGTAGCCGGCGGCCGCTCCTATGGCGGCACTGACAGCGACCGTCACGATCAGGTCGATAGCCGCATCGACAAGGCTCAGGCCACCGGTCAACGCGGCCAGCGCGACCGTGAAGATGACGATTGCCGTGCCATCGTTGAAGACGCTCTCCGCCTCGATCAGCGTGCCCAGCCTCTCCGGCGCACGCAGACGCTTGATTGAGGCAATAACCGCCGCGGGATCGGTGGCAGCGAGCATGGCGCCGACGAGGAATCCAAGCTCCGGCGGCAGGCCGGCCGCCAGGGCCAGGACGACGGCGACGATCGCGGCCGTGATGATCACGCCCGGCACGGCCAGGAACGCGATCGCGCCCGATGTCCTGCGCAACTCGCCGACGTTGAGTCGATAGCCGCTCTCAAATACGAGACCGGGCAAAAAGACGGTCAAGATCACGTCGCTGGGGACATCGACGTGCAGCTCGGGCGCGACAAGCGCGCCACCCAGGCCGACGACGACGAGCAGGACTGTGTAAGGCACACCGATCCGGCGGAAGACGAGCCCAGCGGCCGTTGCAATCGCCACCAAAACAACGAACAGCTCGACCAGCCCGCCCGCGGAATTCACCTGCATCCCGTCAGCCTAACGGGACCGTTAACCTCCACAGATGCCCGAGACTTACGACTTCATCATCATCGGCGTCGGAGCGGCCGGCGAGGCCGCCGCCTATCTGGCCACCGGCAGAGGCGCTTCAGTGGCCGTCGTGGACCGCGAGCTGGTCGGCGGCTCATGCGCTTTCTGGGCGTGTATGCCGTCCAAATCGCTGCTTCACGACGCCGGCATCCATGTCCTCGACAGTGGTCACTCATGGCGCCAGGCGTCCGACAGGCGCGACTGGATGATCAACCGCGAGCACATCGACTGGCCCGATGATTCGAGCCATGTCAAATCGCTCGAAGGCGCCGGCGCCAAGGTTTTTCGTGGTACGGCCCACATCGAGGGCAAGGGGCACGTCAGCATCATCGGCACTGACGGCTCCACGACCGCCCTGATTGGAAAGAACATCGTCGTGGCGGTCGGCAGCAACTCAACAGTGCCTCAGATTCCGGGCCTCGACCGGGTCGAGCCGTGGACCAACCGCCAGGCGACGTCAGCGCGCGAACTGCCACGCAGCCTCGTCATCCTGGGCGGGGGGCCAACTGGCATCGAGCTCGCCCAGATCTACGCCCGCTTTGGCGTACCGGTCACGATCGTTCACTCGCACGAACGAATCAACCAGCGCGACCATCCCAGGAACTCCGAGGCCATCCGCGCCGGATTGGAACGCGACGGAGTCAAGGTGATCACGCCCGTTCGCGCAGAGCGCGTCGTGCCCGCGACTTCGCCGGGCGGCGACCACGAAGTTCAGCTGTCCGATGGCAACAGCGTCCGGGGCCAGCACATCATGCTGTCAATCGGGCGCACAGTGCCATCCGATGGATTGGGGCTCGAGAACGCGGGCGCTCAGCTCAAGGACGGCAAGCTGCCCGGCGATGGCACGCTGCGCCTGGCAGACGGTCTGTGGGTATGTGGCGATCCGGCGGGTCCCGAGATGCACACTCACCTCGCTCATTACCAAGGCGAGATGGTCGTGCGTCTGGCACTCGGCGACGACGTCAAGCCCGACTACCGAGCCATCCCGCGCTGCGTCTACACGGACCCGGAGACCGGCGGCGTGGGCATGACGGTGGAAGAGGCAAGCGCCGCCGGGCATCAGCCGGTCGAATTCAGCGAGGACCTGGGCACGACTGCCAAGGGCTACGTCGCCGACGCGACCGGTCACGTGACGATCGTTGTCGATAAGGGCACTCGTCAGCTGCTGGGTGCGTTCATAGCCGGACCGGGAGCGTCAGAGGCGATCCACGAGGCGGTGCTGGCGATCAAGACGGAGACACCGATCGACGTCCTGGCCGACGTGCTGCACGCATTCACAACGACAGCCCGCGTTCTGGGCACTGTTTTCATGACCGCTGCACGCGATCACTGATACTCGGTCCACGCCGGTGGGCACTAAGGCACGTGTCCGTCGGGCGTCAGCAGCAGCACGCTATGGAACATGACCATGACCCACACTCGATCTCCTGCCGGACCGCCTGACAGAGCCACAGATGTCCTGCGCGCAACGCACAACCCGCTCGATGCGATCTTCCGACCGCGCTCTGTCGCGGTCATCGGCGCCACTGAGAAGCCCGGCAGCGTTGGACGGACCGTGCTCTGGAACCTGATCAGCAGCCCGTTCGGTGGCACGGTCCTGCCCATCAATCCCAAGCGCGACAACGTTCTTGGTGTGCGTGCTTACGCCTCGCTCGCCGACGCCGGCACTGATATCGATCTTGCGGTCATCGTCACGCCTCCACCGTCTGTCCCGGGCCTCATGGCTGAATGTGCCGCTGCCGGTGTCAAGGGCGCGATCATCATCAGCGCCGGTTTCCGTGAGACGGGCGCGGACGGTGCGGCCCTCGAACAGGAGGTGCTCAAGATCGCACGCACGGCGGGCATCCGCGTAGTCGGCCCGAACTGCCTTGGCGTAATGAATCCAGTTCACGGCCTGAATGCCACGTTCGCCGCCGGCATGGCATCGCCAGGATCGGTCGGTTTCGTCTCGCAGTCGGGCGCCCTCTTGACCGCGATTCTCGACTGGAGCGCAACCGAGGGCGTCGGCTTCTCGAACGTCGTCTCGCTCGGGTCGATGGCCGACGTGGGCTGGGGCGACGTCATCTCCTACCTGGGCGACGACCCTCACACGTCTTCCATCCTGATCTACATGGAGACGATCGGCGATGCGCGGGCCTTCCTATCCGCCGCGCGCGAGGTCGCATTAACCAAGCCCGTAGTGGTTATCAAGCCCGGTCGAACCGCCGAGGCCTCGCGCGCCGCGGCGTCGCACACCGGGTCGTTGACCGGCTCTGACGAAGTCCTCGACGCGGCCTTCCGGCGCGTCGGCGTGCTCCGCGTCGAGCGCATCTCGGACCTTTTCGGGATAGCCGATGTGCTCGCCAAGCAGCCACGGCCGGCGGGGCCGAACCTGACCATCGTGACCAACGCGGGCGGCCCCGCCGTGATCGCGACGGACGCGCTGATCGGCGGTGGCGGCCGCCTGACCGAACTCTCATCAGAGGCGATGACGCGCTACGACGAGGTGCTGCCGTCCGTTTGGAGCCACAACAACCCGGTTGACATCATTGGGGATGCCGGGCCGGCGCGCTACGCACAGGCGCTCGAGATAGCGGCCGCGGATCCCGCTGCGAACGGCATGCTCGTCATCCTTACTCCACAGGCGATGACCGATCCTACCGAGACGGCCCGGGCACTTATCCCGTACGCGCACAGCAAGGGCAAGCCGGTGCTCGCGTCGTGGATGGGTGGCCGCGACGTCGCCGAAGGCGCGGAGCTCCTGCGCCGCAGTGGCATCCCGACGTTTGACTATCCGGATACGGCCGCGCGCATGTTTACCTATCTATGGCACTCATCAGAGAACGTCCGCTCCCTGTATGAGACGCCGACCGTGGCTATGGACGACGTTGGCAGTGCAATCGACCGTCCTGCGGCACGCTCCGTGATAGATACCGTGCTTGCCACCGGCCGCACGATCCTGACCGAGGACGAATCGAAGGCCGTCCTCGCGGCGTATGGGATCCCGATCACTGAAATGGCCGTCGCCACGACCGTGGCCGAGGCGGCCACGGCCGCCAATCGGATCGGCTATCCGGTCGTGGTCAAGCTGCACAGCAAGACAATCACCCACAAGACGGATGTGGGTGGCGTGCACCTCAACCTGACCGAAGCAAAGGGTGTTCGTGACGCATTCGCGGCGATCCGCGAGTCCGTCACGGAGAAGCGCGGCGCCGAACACTTCAACGGCGTGACCGTCCAGCCCATGATCAATTACACGGGCTACGAGCTCATCCTGGGCTCGTCGACGGACGCTCAGTTCGGACCGGTGCTGCTCTTCGGCGCCGGC
>JBBQEC010000007.1:0-27235 GCA_038320305.1 Candidatus Limnocylindrales bacterium
CGCCACAGCAACCACAGTGGACGCCACCACCGCAGCAGCCAGCAGGCTGGGGCGGGCCGGGCTATGCCGGGCCGCCACCGCGTCCGACAGGCGTGACGCTCGCCTCGATATTCCTGATTGTCATGGGCGTCCTGATCTCGCTCGTTGGCGGCTGCGCGGCCATCGGCGGTGCTGCCTTCGGACAGCTCGGTACCACCACGGACAACAGCGGCGCGTTCGGAGCGCTCGGCGGAGTCATTGCCGGCGTCGGCATCTTCATCGTCGTCCTTGGAATCCTGAGCATCATCTCCGGCGCCGGCGCGCTCGGCGGCAAAGGTTGGGGTCGGTGGCTCGGGATCGTCATCAGCATCATCTTTGCCATCCTCCTGGTTCTCGGTGGCCTTGGCGGCGTGACCAGCAGCAACGGCATGGGCGGTGGTATCGGCTCATTGGTAGTCGGCATCCTGTATGCCCTGACGGCCTACGCGCTGATCGCGGCACGGGCTTTCTTCTCGTATCGCCGCTAGTCGGCAACACACTTCGTTGAGCAAACGCCGGCGAACCGCGAGGTTCGCCGGCGTTCAACTACCCACACGACTGCCACGGGGGCACGCAAACGATGACCGAGCCTGAAGACCCGACTCAGCAGCACAGCGAGCCCATGACGAGCGAGTCTTCCGAGACTGTCTCCGAGCCGCCGGCGCGAATGCCCGGCTCGTTCACGCCGCCTCCCGCTCCGCCACCGCCGGCTTTGGAGCCGCCAGCGGCGATCGTGCCCGCTTCGATGTCCGGCCCCGCGTCAACAGACACACAGACGTGGGAAGTGCCACCGGCCGCCGCACTCGCCGGCGCCGCCGCGGCCAGCCAATGGGCACAACCGGCCGCGGTCGCTCCGCAGCCTGTGGCGCCACCGCCCGCGCCGACACCGATCGCCCCTCCCCCGCCCCCGCAGCAGTGGCAACAACCGCAACAGACGCAGCCTGCGCCGGCGCAGCAGTGGCAGCAGCCGCAACAGGCGCAGCCGGTCGTGCAGCCATACGTGGCGCCGCCTCCTCCTCCGCAGCAGAACTGGCAGCAACCACAACAACAGGCGCAGCAGCAGTGGCCGCAACAGCCCCAGCCGCCATACCAACAGCCGTACGGCCAACCGAACCCTTACGCGCAGCCATATGCCCAGCCATATCCGGCAACCCTGGCTGGATTCCGGACGTCGCCTCTGGCTGTTTTTGCCGGCCTGCTGCTGCTCGTGTTCGGCATCGGGGTGATCGCAATCGGCGTGTTCGCAATCACTCAGGGCGAGGACCTCGCGCGCTTCATCCGCGACCACGACGTCGCCATCTTCGGCAGCCAGATCACCCGCGACACCCTGCGTACCGTGCTCAGCCCATCACCGGGCGTGTTGATCGTGCTCGGTGTGCTCCAGATCCTCTCAGGCATAGGGGTAATGGCCCACAAGAGCTGGGCTCGGTGGCTCGGCTTCCTGCTTGCCTTGTTGGGACTGCTCGTGACGGTCTATGCGGTTTCGATCGGTCTTGCCGTCGCGGCTGGCTTCACCCTGGCTGTGATCATCGGCGTGGTGCTGCTGGTCGGCTACGTCCTGATCGTCGTAGCGCTGCTCGGAGGGGGCAGCCACTTCCATCGCCGGGTGGCCTGACCGACCTTTTTTTACCGCGCGGTTTCCCGGTCTACGCCCAAGGCAGTGCATAAGACGCAAATCCGACTTGCCCGATGAGCCGCATTTGATATGGACTTCGTCCAAGGACGCACTGACAATGCTGGCCTCCCGGTGAGCCCCGCGGTGACCCCACCGGCGATTGCAAAAGAGACTGCTTGCCGTGACCACTCCAGTTGTCGCCAGCAAATTGCGCATACCGAACACGCCGTCGATGCCCGTCGAGCGCCTCGACGCACGGCTCGATGCCGTGTGGCACAGCCGTTTGGCCGTGATCACGGCCCCTGCCGGCTCAGGCAAGACGACGCTCCTCACGCGCCTCGCCGCGCGCGCGCCCGGGCCCGTAGGCTGGTATCGCGCTGAGAGTTGGGATTCCGACGAGGCGGCACTGCTGCGCCATGTCGAGGCGGCGCTCGCACCAAGCCTGATCGGGGCCGAACGCGACTGGCAGACTGTCGAAGACGCGGCAAATGCGCTCGAGGGTTGGCTCGGCCAGGCGGCATTACTGATCGTCGACGACGTGCACACGCTGCTTGGCACCCCGGCAGAGGCCGCCCTCGAGAGGCTGATCGACTATGCGCCCTCGAACATCCATTTCGCGCTGGCGTCGCGCGACACACCGGGCTTCAACCTGTCACGTCTGCGTGTGACCGGCGATCTGCTCGAGCTGACGAGCGAGGACCTGCGCCTGCGGTCGTGGGAAGTCGAACGCCTGTTCCGCGACTTCTACGCTGAGCCGCTGCCGCCCGAGGAGCTGGCCGGTCTCGCCCGACGCACGGAGGGGTGGGCTGCGGGTCTGCAGCTCTTCCATCTGGCGACGCGTGGCCAGACGGCCGACGAGCGGCGGCGCATGCTCGCCGAGCTGAACGGCAGTGCGCGGCTGATGCGCGAATACCTGGCCCGCAACGTGCTTCACCAGCTGCCCACGGATCTGCGTCGTTTCCTGGTCGACACTTCCGTGTTGGGCAGGCTCAGCGGACCACTGTGCGACCAGCTGCTCGGGCGTTCTGGCAGTGCCGACATCCTGGCTGACCTACAGCGGCGCCGGCTATTCACTCAGCCACTGCCCGTCGAAGGCGAATACCGCTACCACGAAGTCATGCGCACGTACTTGCACGGTGTGCTGCTCGATGAGCTCGGCGAGGAGGAAACGCACGCCCGCTTCAGCGCCGCTGGCGGTCTTCTGTCAGAAGCCGGCGCGGCAAGCGAAGCGCTCGAGGCCTACTGCCGCGGCGAGGACTGGGACGGCGCTCGGCGGCTCCTCGAAAGACGCGGCGCGATCGTCGCCGAGCGCCCCAGCGAATGGCTCGAGTCCCTGCCCGACGCGATGGTCCGGCACGATCCGTGGCTTCTGCTGGCAGGTGCCCGCCGGGCCCGCAGTGCCGGCCGGCTACGGGAGGCAGTCGAGCTGTATCAACGGGCGGAGGTTGCATTCGGGTCCGCCGACGCTGCACAGCTGTGTCGCAACGAGCGCCAGGGCACAAGCGTTTGGGCTGATGACACGGAGCCGCCACGCGGTGATGCCTACGGGTTGCTGCGTGAAGCGCTGCGATCCGACCCGATGAGGGCGAGTGCGCAGGCCAGAGACTTGCCGCAGCCAACGGCCTCACTCATCGCAGGCCTGGCCGCGCTCGCGGGAGGCAACGTCGCCACGGCCCGCACCGAGCTGATCCATGCCGCCGAACGTCACGAGGCGTCGCGCGCTGTTGTTGTGATTGCCTCGCTCGGCGCGGGCGTCGCAGGCGCCCTGATGGGCCAGCCTCATGCGGCGTTCGAGATCGAGGGTGCTGTTGCGGCCGCCGAGACCGCCGGCATCGAGTGGCTGGCCCGGCTTGGCCGCGCGGCACTGGCGCTCACCGGCGTACCCGATTCAGTGCGCGAGGCACAGGTCGTCGCGGCAGCTGCCAGGACGGTCGGTGACACGTGGGGTGCCGTCCTCGCGCGGCTGTGCTACGTCTGGGGAGCGCTCGGCGAGCAGCACGACGCCAAAGTTCTCGACGAACTCGTGGTTGGTGCCCGTTCGCTGGGCGCTCCGGTGCTCGAGGCCTGGACCCGGAGCGTCGTCGCCCTGGCCAATGTGCGTGCCGGCGAGCCTGAGAGTCACGAGGACGCGCTTGCGGCAGCGGCCCTTTCACGAACGCTAGGTGTCGCGGGCGCGCGCCTCGTGGCACATGTGGCACTCGCTGAGACGGCTGCCGATCCGGTCGAAGAGGCGGAACACCGCGCCGAAGCGCAGGCGCTCGTGCGCGAAACGGGCCTGCGGGCTCCGGGCGACATCGTCGTCAAGCAACCCTCATTTGCGGTATCGGACGGGCAGGCTGCTCGGTTGTCAATCCGCCTCTTGGGCGGCTTCGAGCTGACGCTCAACGGCCGGCCGGCTGATCTTGGATCCGTCCGTCCACGGGCGCGGATGCTGCTCCGGTTGCTCGCTCTGAATGCTGGTCGGCGCGTGCATCACGAGACGATCGAGGCTGCCCTGTGGCCCGAGGCCGACGCTGCTTCGAGCGCACGCAACCTGCATGTGGCCGTGGCCGCGCTGCGCCGGACGATCGAACCTGCTGCGGCGCGTGGCTCGTTCCAGCTCATCCGGCGCGAGGGCGATGCCTACATCATGGTCGTGCCGAAGGCCAGCTCGATCGATCTGCTCGAGTTCGACGCTGGTCTCGCGGCTGGACACAGGGCGCGCGCTGCCGGCGACGGAGGTGAAGCCGAGCGCCAATACGAGACGGCGCTCGCCCTCTACCGCGGCGACCTGCTGCCCGAAGACGGCCCGGCTGAATGGGTCTCCGAGCGCCGCGAGGCGTCGCGACTGGCGGCGGTCGACGCTGCCCAGGCGCTTGCCGAGATCCTGATCGCCCGGGCCGAGGCATCGCGCGCGGCACGCGTGTGCACGACGGGTTTACAGATCGAGCGCTATCACGATCCCCTGTGGCGGCTGCTGATCACCGCGCGCGACATGGCTGGTGACCAGGGGGCAGCCAAGGCCGCCCGAATCGGCTACGACCGAATGCTGGCCGAGCTTGGGCTGTCGGGCACTATGGGCAACTCCCCGCAATGAATTCGACCTCGCGGGTCGCGACCAGGTTCTGATTCGCGCCAGAGGGTGGGAAGCTGCTGACGATCCTGATGTCGAATGTACGCACCGACGCGTGCTGAGGCAGGCAGCGCTGCTGGGGAGCCGGATCGTCGTTCAACAGGATTGAGACGGGCGTCGGGTCGCCCTGGAAGACGACCTGGATCTCACGCGGGCGGCCAAACGTGGCGTAGTCGTTGCCCGGTGCGCCGCTGTGGTAGATCAGTCCAGCTAGGTCAGTCGTCGCGCCGAAGTTGACCGTAACCGTCGTGTGACCCGACGCTTGATCGGCCAGCCAGAACGTGTTGATGTTCTTGTCGAGCGCATTCGTCGACGGGTGTTGGAGCAGCGTGGCGCTCGTGCCGCCCTGGCCGATCATCGAGTTGATCTGGTCGTGAAAGCTCTGCACGGTGAAGTAGCCAACGACGGGCGCGGCGATCACGATCACGACAGCGACCACGAGCAGGCGCTTGAACAGCCAACCGGCCGATCGACCCTTACTGCCCAAATTCGACGGACGGTCGCCGGCGGCCATCACCTCTTTGGGGCCACGGCCGAATATCCGTCTGTACCAGGGAACGTGAACTGAGGCGGCGACCGTGGCGGCGGCAAGGCTGTTGCCACAGCGCCGGCAGAATCGACGGTCCGGCGAGTTGCCGGCACCGCACACGCCGCAGATCAAGTCGCCGGGCTTGATCTCGGGCTCTTCGACGAGCGTCTGGCGAGGTTGCGCCGCGGGCCGCGGCGGGCTCGGCGCCAACGTCGGCTGACGCGCACGTGGCTCGTCCGGCGTGGCCGCCTGCGGTGGTCGCGGCGGCTGCTGCTGCGCGGCGACGGGCCTGACGGCCGGAGGCTCATCGGGAATTGAAGGTTGCTGGCCGACTGCAGCCGGGGCAGTGGCTGACGCGGCGGCCGTGCTCGTGACGGGTGGCGCGGCCGGTTTGGGAGTCTCGGACGCCCGCGCGGCGCGGAAGCGGTAGCTGGGCGGCGCTGGGCGCGCTTCCGGTACAGGCGCGGTCGGCGCTGGCGCGGTCGGAGTTGGCGGCGTCGGAGTTGGCGCGGTGGGCACCGCCACGGGCGGCGGTGGGGCGGGCGTCACGGAGAGTGACGGCGCAATCGGCGACGGTGGCGGTGCGGATGCGCCGACAGGACCGGCCTGGGCAAGCGCGCTCTGATCGGGCATGGACGGACCCGGCGCTGCCTGACGATCGGGTGAAGGCGCTGCCACGGGAGTCGGAATGGGCGTCGGCGTCGGCGGAGGCACGTGAGGCTGTAGCGATGACGCCGGAGGTGGTGCTGGGGGGGCAGAGTCTGAGGGCATGGGCGGTGTCGGCTGGCCGGTCGGTGTCGCTGGGCGCGCCGGCTCCTCAGCCACGGTCGCGTCGACCTTCACACCGGTCCACTCGAGGAAGCTTGCGCACTTCGAGCAGAAGATGTCGGTATCGGCGTTGACCGTTCCGCACTTGGTGCAGCGAATCAACTTTGGGCCCTCACCTGAATGACGATAGCGAAGCGACGCCGATAGTAGGCGGCTCTGTTGCCGTCAGGCGATTCAGTCTTCGATGATCTCGATCGAATGCGGCACGTGTGCCGGCTTGGCGGCCGCGACGAGCGCGTCGAGTCTGGCTCGATCGACGGTGCCTTTCTTGCTCGGCTTGATCCTGACCACGAGGCTGAACTCCGCTTGCCCGGGCACGGCAGCGTCGGGCGTGATCGACCACGCTGACGCGCCGTTGTCGACGATCTCGACTTCTCCAGAAGCAAACAGCTTGACGTGCATCGCCAGGCCCTTGACCGTGCCGCGGCTGCGGTAGAGCTGAGCGGCGAGAGCGACGATCGCGCGGCGACGTTCGACCGGCCAGTTCTCGTCCGGCAGCAAGCCGACCCAGCCTGCCAGCCAGTCGAGGAAATCCTCAGGCGTGAGGGCCGGATCGAGATAGGCGCTGAAGTTGTCGATCGCACCGATTGCCGGTGCAAGCACGTCGTCGAACGCCCGTGTCAGCTCGCGCGCAAGATCGTCTTCCTGGTACAGGCCGGGCAGGTTGTCGATGATCGGCCAGGGCGAGACGTAACCATCGACTGTGCCGCGGCCGTGCCCGCTGCGGGTGACAGAGGCCCTGGAGCTCACTTCGCGCCCTCGACCATGACCTGGTGGTCGTACGAGAAGACGAGCGCATGCGGCTCGACCTCGAGCCGCTCAGTTGCCTTGCCGCGCTCGCCGGTCAGCGGATCGGCGCCGAATATGCGCACGTCCTCGACCATCTCGGTGCCGCGCAGGCCCTGCAAAGCGGCGAAGACCTCGCCGCTCAACACGGCACGGCCGAATGGCCAGCCCGTTCCGTCGGGTCCGCCGGCGACCGGATGGAAGTAGCGGAACAGGATGTCAAGCGCCTGCTCCTGGAGCCTGTTCGGGTCGCTGCGTTGTCGTGCGCGCAAGCGGGTCACGACCGTGATGCCACGATAGATGGGCGGCTCAACAAGGATGCGCGTACCGATCAGACGCGTCTCATCGAGGCGCTGGGTGATCTTCTCGAGCGTGGCCTCAGAAGGCAGGAGCTGGTCGAACTTGAGCCGGTAATCGGCGGTCGGCACGGCGGGCACGACGAGCAGACGGACGAAACCAGGGTCGGCGCCATTGCCACCGGTCAGCGCGCGCACGCGTGCCACTTCCGGCGCTGCCTCGCGCGCGATGTGCTCGAAATCCTCTGCCGTGACCGCGCGGTCGCGAGTGCGCAGCAGGATCGGTCCGCGAACCTTGGCCGACTCAACATCCTCGCCGTCCACCCCGCCCTGGCCCGCACGCCGGTTTTCGACGCGCCCGACGTAAGGGATCGATGCCTTGAGCATGGTCAGCGCCAGCGCGGCCACGTTGCCGCCGGCGCCGCCACCGAAGCGATAGATGGGCAGGCGCATGTTGGCGCCCTTGGGCGGCACCGCGCCGTAGTTGCGCATCGTGCCGTCGGCCAGGCGAACCGCCGGTCCGAACTCAATCTCCGCGCGCATCGAATCGAGCACGAAATGGCGATCGTCGGTACCGCTCGTCGCGAAGTTCGGCCGCTCCGTCCACTCAGACCACTCATCGCCAGACTCGTTGATCTCGACCACGAGCGGGGTTTCGCCCGCGACGACCGGACCGTGCTTGAGCAGCAGGCGCTGACCCGGCACGCCCTCTGCCATGCCCAGGAACTCGTCCTTGATCAGCTCGGCATTCATGGAGTCAGCCGTCCCGCCAATCGTGAACGCCGAGAGCTCCATGATCTCCGGCGACGCGCTGTACACCGGCTGCCCGTCTGCCGCCTCGACGATTCGGGCGCGCAGCCAGCCGGCACGGACGCGGTTGATGGCGAACGCCGTGTGGTCACGCGGCACGTGGAGAACGACGTCGCCGGCGCGGTTGAGACCGCCGGTCGTATCGCGGTCCAGGTCGCACGCGGTCCAGTCCTCGCCGGTCCAGGCCTCCCACACGAGCGGGGGATTGTCCGGATCGACGCCGACGCCTTCGATTCGACAGTTAAAGCGCAGGTTCACGGCGCACGCGGGAACGGGCTCCGTCAGTCCAACCAGGAGCACGTCGCCCGGCTTGGGCGGGCTGTCAAAGCAGAAGAAGCCACTGCGTATCGCGAGAGCGTCGCCGTGATCGCGGACGTCGCTGGGACCGATCATCGATGCCACGTTCTGGAGGCTTGACGCGATGATCGGACGGTCCTCGGTCGTGCTGAAGACGATCGGCGCCTGGGTGCCCGTGCGCACGGTCGCGACCTCGGTGCCCGCGGGGATCGTCACCGTCTGGGGCTGTGGCGCAGAGAGCCAGAACGTGACCGGTGCCCGGGCACCGGTCGGCGGAAACAGGCGAACCCCGATCAGGTCAAGGAACTTGATGTAGTTCAGCTCGGGCACGCGGTTGAGGCGGTAGAGCATCTGTTCGGTGATCCAGGCGAACGCCTCGATCAGGGTCACGCCCGGGTCGGAGACGTTGTGATCAGTCCAGCGCTGGGTGCGTTGCTGGACGAGACGCTTGGCGTCGTCGACAAGATCCTGGAAGCGGCGATCGTCCAGGTTTGGGGCTGGCAGGCTCATCGGTTCGCTCCTCGGCCTAAGGCTCGGGTGGGATCGTGTAGAACGGGAACACGAGGTTGCGCGGGTCGTTCGTGTTTCGAATTCGATAGCGGACGTCGACATACATCAGGCTCCGGTCCTGCTCGTCGATCGATACCAGGACGTCGTCGACCTCGATACGCGGCTCCCAGCGCCGCAGCGAGAGGCGGACCTCGTACACAATCCGACCGGCCGTGGCCGCGTCCGCGTCGGCAAAGATGAAATCGTGGATGGCGCATCCGAAATCCGGCCGCATGGGCCGCTCGCCGTAGGCGGTGCCGATGATCAGGCGAATTGCCTCCTGGATCTCGCGATCGTCGGCGACCAGCTCAAAACCGCCTGTTGGATCGAGCCGGAGCGGAAACGCCCAGCCGACGCCGACGAACTCGTTGCTCATCTCTGGCTAGCCAATCTGGACCGTCGCAACGCCCGGCCCGGCGACGCCCTTGACGACACAGCACAGAGCCTGGGACTGCATCGTTGCCGCAGGCTTGCCGCCGATCAGAACGCTCGAGCTGCCACTCACGATGCGGCCGACCTGCGCCGTTGGTGAGGCGAACGCGCCGTCGACAATGCCAGGATGAGGCGGAGTGTTGTAGCCACTGGAGCCCATTACCGCAGCGGACTTGCCACCGATCTGAACGGTTGCCACAAGGCCCTGGAGCAGCGGCGCGGAAAAGGGCAACGGGCCTGCCGGCTGAGTTCCGGACGCCGACGGAATCAGATGGTTTGCACAGATCCCGGTGACCTTGTCGCCCATGACCAGCGCTGGCGTTCCCATGTGTGCTGCCCTAATTCAGCTGAATGACGCTGCCGTCGATGTCGACGACGGAGTCCGACTTGATGGTCACCTTGCCGGCGCGCAGTGTGAAGTCGCTGTCGGCTTTGACGCTGATCTTCTTCGCCGTCAGGTCCAGCTCGTTGCCCGACTCAACGACGACCTTCACGTCGCCATAGATATGAAGCTCGTTGCCACTCTCGTTGAGCGCGACACGAAGCTTGTTGTCACTCGTGATCAAGGCAATTCCGGACGCGCCGTCGGCATCGAAGAAGACCAGCCGGTGGCCCTTGCGCGAGACAAAGCCACGGCGCGTGACCTTGCCGTTGTCAAAAAGCCCATCGCCGAGGCGCGGCTTGTCGACACCGTTATGCAGCCCGCCGATGACGAATGGCTGCGTCACGTCACCGTTGGCGAACGCGACCAGGACCTCGTCCTGAACCTCCGGGATGTACGCGGCTCCGCTGTCCGGTCCTGCACCAGCTTGAACGACGGGCGCCCAATTCGATTCATAGGTGCTCGACATGGCGGGCATCTTGAACTTGACGCGGCCTTGCTTTTCAGGATCGTCATTGCCGGTGACGACGGCCGTGACAACGCCGTAAACGTGATCCGAACCAACCTTGCCGTTGGATGAACCACTTGGCATCGCATGTGCAACGAGTCCCAGGAGCGTGCGCGCCTGGCTGCCGTTGATCTGGAACTCGGTCAGGTATCCGCCGGCACTGAACGTGTGCTTCGCGCGTGAGATCACGAATTGACCGCTGAAGATGTCGGCCACGCCGGTGATGTTGACCGCTGTCCCCGGGCGCAGGTCGCCGTTACCGCGTGACAAGCCCTCGGCCTCCGCAAATGAGCTGCCAATGTGATCGGCATGCATCTTGGCTGCCGAATCGACCTCGTCCGACGACTGGCCGGGGTGGTAGGCCTCGACGAACGTCGCGTTGCCGAACGGCTGAGCGAGGCTGGCCGGCGTCGTGTCGCCAACCTTTGCCGCCGTCGTGCCCGCCTGTGCCTGACCGACCAGCTCCTGCTTTGTCTGTCGATCCCAGCCGCGAACCTCGACCCGGGTTACCTGCGCCGCCGAGTTGAGCCGCGGCCGCCACTCGATCAGCTCGTCGCCATAGACGAGCTTGTACTCGACCGTCTCCATCAGGCTACCTTCATCGGGCGCCGTCGCGGAGTCGGTCGGTTGCTTGAAGTTGAGCAGGCCTTGATCCACGTTGAACAGATACCCGATGGCTTTGGCGCGCGCCTTCAGAAAGTCCCAATCACTCTGGTTGGCCTGCGAGACGTGGTCGTAGGTCGTGGTTGTCTGATCGATCGTGCCGATGTCGATGCCCGCCTCGGAGGCGATCTTTCGACAGATATCGCTGTCGGTTGTGTTGATGAACGTCCGCGTCTGGCGACCACGATGAAGGCGGTGCGAGATGTCATAGCCGCGCAGATGGATGCGGCTGCCCGACGAGTCGAAGTCACCGGTGACGGCAGTGATCTCGCCCTTCACGAGCGGCTTTTCGATCATGCCCGACGGGGGCGAGATCTCGACGATGTGCCCGATGCGGTAGGGCGGCGTGGACGTGCCGATCGAGCGCAGCGTGATCGCGAACGACGCTGGCAGCGTGACATCGTCATCGACGACGACCATCTCGACATAGCCCTCGGACGTCGTGTCGACCAGGAAACCATTGATCTTGATCTCCGGCCAGCGGACGTTGTTGGCAGACATCGCACGCGCCTAGGACAGCCGGGCCGCTTCACGCGGCGTGGGCAGAAGGAGAGTCGTTCCAGGCGCAACGCGCAGTGGATCGTCGATGTCGTTAAACGCCGCCAGGCCGCGCCAATAGCGCGCCTGGCGGTACTCGCTCCAGGCCACGGAGTGAAGCGTTTCGCCCTCCGTGAGGACATGAACGCGCATGCCCGGCTTGGTGCCCGAGGTGGGATTCTGGCGCGACGTTTCCTGGGGGACTTCCTCGAGACGGATGGTGCACGTCGCCCTGATCGGCGTGCCATCGATGCGAAATAGGGTGTAGCGCGCTGACACGCTGCGCAGAAAGCCGCGGAAGTCGCTCAGGGCCGAGCTCGAGCCCCACTGGAACATAAGCAAAGGCGGCTGGGGTGATCCCGTGAATCGGCTCACTGGCGTTGGCTTCGTCCACGTGAAGAGCGTCTCGACGTCGCCCGAGACGTCGCCGGCGAGCTCCTCAAAGGCGTCGAAGAAGATCTCCATCGACACCGACGTGGGATTGGTGGACGTGTAGTCCGGATCCGGTGTCGACTCGGCGCCCGGAGCACGTGGGCGCGTCCACTCAGCCGACTTCTCAATCGTGTACTGCTCCGGGTTGTACTTGAAACGGAGCAACATCGGGACGCCGACACCGTCGACCACGATGAGCATCGCCTTCTCGAGTGCGTTGAGAAGGTCCATCAGCGCGGCCCCAGAAAGCCGTTGTGAACCAACTCAAGCGTCTCCATCGCGGCCTGGTTGCCGTTGACGTCGAGGCTCGGTCCGCTCCAACGAACGGGAAAGACCTCAACCAGGATCCACTCCGCGAGCTCTTCACCGGAAGGGTTGAGCACCGTTATCTGGGCAGTGCCCCTGACCACACGCATCTGGATGCTCGCCAGCCAGCCGGCGACTGACATCGTCGCCGAGTCGACCGGGCGGGTGAGCTTGACGTTCTCGTATTTCGCGCGCCCCGGCAGCCGATGGACATAGCCGTTCTGACCGCCTTCGCGGTATTCCTGGATGTCGTACTCGACGTTCAGGCCATCGCACTTCTGCCAGTTGCCGAGCTCGTACTGGCCGTCGATGGTCACCTTGAATCGAAGTGCGAGACCCGGATCAGCCATGTCGTGCTACCGGCCCGCTCATAGGGCATCGATCAGGCTGCCACCACGTTCGCGCTCGTGGAGAAGGATGTGGCGCAGGCGTCGTTCGAACTTGGAGAAGAGGTAATCCTCGTTGCTGTCGAGCTTGTCGCGGAAGGCGTCGTCCGGGTCCGTGAACTTGGCGTCGTTGGCCGATCGAGCACGCTGGACGGAGCCGAGGTCGGCCGCGTGTGGCGCTGCGAATGGACCTGCGGTCGGCGCGGTGGAGGTGGCCTGCTCAGGCGTTTGAGCCGGAGCCGACTGCTCACCGGAAACCGCGATCGCGAGCGGCATCGAGCGGCTCGACTCGGCCGAGACTGCGTCCGCCTCGAGCAGACGGCCGTGCGCAGAGTCCTCGTGAGGAAGGCTGGAGCCTAGGCGGCGCTGTTGACTCACATGAGTGAGCTCGTGCGCGAGCAATGATTGAGCCTTCTGACCGCTGATCGGGCCGTGGCGGGCCGGCAAGAACACCTCGCCGCCGCTTGTGAAGGCGCGCGCGTCGAGGGCGCCCGCGAGGCTGGCCACCTCGCCGCCGCGATGCACGCGCACTGCTCCCGCGGCGACTGAGGGACCTGGGCCGCTCGAGGCCGGAGAGGCGGCGGGCAATGCGCTGGCCTGGGTCGCGAGCGGCGCGCGCTGAACGTTAGTGGGCGAACGCCCCCCGACCAACGGCCTTGACGCCTCCGACGCAGCGGCCGGCCGAGTCGGACGCTGACGGAGTGGCGCGGCGGTCATCGAAGACGGTGACGGAGCGGGCGCGAAGGGAACCCTGCTGGGGACATTTTCGATCGGCGCCGACGTTGTGCCCCACGGCGACGCGTTCGAAATCGTGGGCGAAGCAAGCGACATTGCATCCGTTCGCGGCGCAGACGATGCCAGCGTCAGATCTGGTGTGGGTGTGTGTAGGTCGGTCGCCGCGTTCGGCACATCTTGAGCGTCGGGCGGCTTGGCCGCGGTTGGAGCTGCGGGTATCGATTCTGTGGATCCACGTGCTCGCGGCGGCAGCGCGGCACCTGGAATGATCGGCGCGCCGAGGCCCATGCGGCGCGACTGGCCGAGCGTCAGCCGGTCTGAACCAACCGCCGTCGGAGAGATCGCCGTCAAGGCAACCCGTGCGAGAGCCGCATCGATCGCAGGCTTAGCGGCAGGTGTCGCGTCTACAACGGGAGCCGCGTTCATCGGTGCGCGCTGAACGCCGGCCGTGCGCGCGGGTCCGACTCTGCCCATTGGCAGTGGCGGCAACGCGGCTTGGCGATCGGCGCGGACCATCGAGCCAGCTCCGGCTCCAGTGTTGGCGGTGACCGGTGGTCGCGGCAGTCCTGCGGCGGGCAACGAGGAGCTCGTAGGTACCAGTGCGCTCGACGACAGTTCCGCCGCGGAGGCGTCCATCGGAACCAATTCAGATGCGGCCGATTCCTGTTGTCGCCTGCGCAGTGGTGGCAGCGCCGACCTGGCGCCGCGCTCGCGTGTGTCCGACCCGGGTTCTGGATTGACTGCCTTGAGGACGTTATGGGCGAGCCCGGTCGGCGCGTCGAGGCCATGGCCGTGAGTCAACGGTGCGAGAACAATCGGCGCCGGCGCCGCACCTGCGAGGTCCTCGCGGAACGGCGGCGTCGGCGCGATCAGCGGCGCTGCGCCGACGCTCCTCGGGATCACAGGCAGGTCGCGCCAGGCCTGTGGGCCGCTCAGACGCGTCATGAACACGTCTGACGGCTCGCGCGTGGCGGCGGAAGGCTGCGACCGACCGAACGGCCAGGGCAACCGCATATGCCTGCTACTCCTCCTCGCTCAGTCGGCGGTTGATCGATGCGATCTCGTCGACGAAGCGCAACCGGTCCTGATGTTCGAGATCAAGGATCTCGTCGAGCGACCAATGCATGTGGTAGGCCACGTACGCAACCTCTTCATAGAGCCTGTCGGCTGCGTACGTCAGGTCCCCCCCAGGCGATCACCTGCCATCTCGACCGTGAACTCGTGGTTGCACGCTGGACAAGTGACGGCCGCCTGGCTGGTGCCCTCCTGGTTGACCCGTCGGCAGAGGTCCTGGAGGAAGGCGAGGTCCGAGGCGAACATGTTCTCGATGATCCCGGGGTGGACCTCGCCGACCCTCCCCAGCCGCGTGATGACGCGCGACAGGAGCAGGACGGTCAGGTACGCCTCGTTCTCGCGAACGCGCGGATCACGCAGGGGGATGATCTCGTCCTTGGCCGTGGCCAGGCGCATGACCCCTTCGCGATGGATCGTGCCACTCGAGTCGACGTAGCCACGCGGCAGTAGAAACGGAAACTCCGTCCGCAGCTCGTTCGCTGTCGCTGCAGTAGCGATGGGTCCGGAGGCGGGCGCGTTGAGCATCGCCCGCTAGACCCGCTCGATCGACTCGGTGACGATCGAGACCTCTTCCATGAGCACCTCGGTGGCGCCCGCCTTGAGCGTCCCAGTGCTGATCTTGGAGACCCACGCGTTGGTGAAGTTGTAGCGCCCGACCTCCGAGCCGTCGTACGACTTCATCACGACTGAGCCATTGCGCCGGGCATCGCTGAGCTTGCCCTGGATGGCCGCTTCGTGCCAGTCCCAGAGCGCCTTGGACGAGTTCTTGGCGCGTTTCAGGGTCAGCGTCGCAGGCTTTACGGCACCTGGTGCCTTGTGGTGCACCAGCTTGCCGTCGGGCGTGTTCTCCTTGAGCTCGATCACGTCGACCTCAGAGGCGAGGCCGCTGACTTCCGAGAACTGCGCGATCTCGGTGCGGTCGATCTCGATCGCGAAGGTGTACGACGCCAGCGCGTCGCTGGGCAGATTGGGCAGGCCCTTGGCCATCGGTGGACCCTCCTTGTCGGTAGTCGGTGGGGTGGTCTTGGTCGGCTATTCGGTGAGCGCCGTGCCGCCCGAGTACTGCGAGATGCGGAACACCACGAACTCGGCGGGCTTGACCGGCGCAATGCCGATCTCCACCACGAGTTGGCCGGCGTCGATGACCTCCTGCGGGTTGGTCTCTGCGTCGCACTTGACGTAGAAGGCCTCGCCCGGCGTGGCTCCGAAGAGAGCGCCGTCACGCCACGTCCGAACCAGGAAGGCATTGAGTGTTCGCCGAACGCGCTGCCATAGGTTCATGTCATTCGGCTCGAAGACGACCCACTGGGTGCCCTCGAGGATCGACTCCTCGAC
This sequence comes from Candidatus Limnocylindrales bacterium, assembly GCA_038320305.1. GTDB lineage: Bacteria > Chloroflexota > Limnocylindria > Limnocylindrales > CSP1-4 > JALYGJ01. The sequence goes on from JBBQEC010000007.1 coordinate 15,631, forward strand.
ATAGTTGAAGAGCCGGCGCACGTTCAGGTAACGCCACGCCGGGTCACTCGACAACGTCCGAGCGCCCCACACCCGGATGCCGCGACCCGGGAACGCGCGGATGCAGTTGATGCCGTTCGGGTTGAGCTGGTCGTGCTCGCCCTTGGTGATCTGCAGCTCGAGCGCGAGGGCACCGCGGATCGTCTCGTTGGCCGGTGCCTTGTGCACGCCGCGCGTGTCGTCGTTGCGTGCCCAGATGCCCCCGATGTGACCACTCGGTGGGACGAAGATGCCCTGCGAGCTGACCGGATCGAGGACCTTGATCCACGGCCAATACAGCGTCGCGTACTTGGAGTCGTAGCCGACCTTGTCGACCCGCCACTCCTTGACCTGCTGGGCGTTGAGACCCGGAGGCGCATCGAGGATCGCGACGCGATCGCCCATCAGCTCGCAGTGGGCGATCATCGCCTGCTGCACGGCCTGGACGCCTTCAAGATCGATCATGCCCTTCTGGTATACGGCCATCAGGTCGGGCACGGCGAGCATCGTCACCTCGTCCACCGCCTCGAGACCGCCGAAGCCCGTCCGATCGGCCGAGTCGCCGACGTAGTCGTCTGGCGTCAGGCGCATCGGCTTGGCGCCGTCGGCGCCCGCGAGGCTGACCTTGCCGCGCTGCGGAATACGCTCGAGTGCTCCGGCGCTGCCGATCTCCTCGATCTGGATCAGCTTCGACTGCTCCTTGACCATGGTCACGACGTTGTTCTTGCCGCGTTTGGTCGAGACGTTGTCGTAGTTCTCCGTGTCTCGGCCAGGCGCGCTGACTGAGAGCTTGAATGTGTCCTCGGCAGCGTCCGTCGCCTCGGTGATCTCGACGCTGATCTGGTTTCCGATCGGTCCCGCCTCGAGCGCGCTGATGCGGTAGCCGGACATCTTGTCGTCCTTCTGGGTGGCGATCTCGGCTCGGGCGGTGGACCCGGGCGCATCGCCACCAATGCGCACGACGTAGCACGATCCGCCGCCGTTCAGGAAGTAGCCGTACACGGCATGCGCCAGGTACGAGCCTTCCATGAAAGCACCGAACGCGGACACGAATTGCGTCCAGTTTGTGATCAGCGTCGGTGCGTTGGTTGGGCCGGTGGCGGCCAGGCCCACGAACGCAGCTGTGGCAGTTCCCACGCCCTCGATTGGACGTGACCCGGCTTCGACCTCTTCGACATATACGCCGGGCGATAGGTAGTTCGGCATGTGAGTGACGTCCTCCGGATGTGCAGAGCGGACTGGACCCGAGGCTCCTATCGCGCGCCCACCGCAACAAGGCGTACTCGGACCGCAGAAGAGGAAGATGGCACTGCCCGTTCGGGCAGCCACGCTGCCCGAACGGATGCCCGCCCCCCGGTTGTCGATCCACTCGCGCGCGTAGGAGCCTGAGCCAGCGATGATTCACGACGTCGACGAGTCGCTCAGCGCTCTCGTGCGCCGCGACGCCCTGAACGGCTCGGGTGTCGAGGTGGCATTTGATGCGCCCACTCGGGAGTGGGTCGCCAAGCGCAACGCTCCCGTTGTTGACATGTACCTGTACGACATCCACGAGGACGTCTCGCGGCGTCAGACGGCATGGGAAGACGTGCGTGACGAGACAGGCCGAGTAACGGGTCGGCGGCAACCGCCCCGGCGCTACCGGCTGTCGTACCTCGTCACGGCATGGACGAATCGGCCCGAGGACGAGCATCGTTTGCTGTCAGCGATGCTCGCCTGCCTTGTGCAGCACGAGTACATGCCCGCCGAGGTCCTGGCAGGCTCGCTCGAGGGCGAGGAAACGCCGATCTTGATCACAGTCGCGCTCCCGCCAACCGAGGATCGATCCATAGCCGATACGTGGTCGGCCCTTGGTGGCGAGCTCAAGCCCTCCCTGGACCTCGTTGTGACCGCGCCAATGAACATTGATCGCGCAATTGCCGCGGGTCCACCGGTACTCGAACAGCCGCGGCTCGTGGTCTTAGGCCAGCAAGCGCCATCATCGACGGGTTCGAGGCGGGCCAAGGGATCGTCGGTGGGAGTTCACCGCCCGCCAGCGGCAACCGACACGGAGAACGCGCCCGAGGGCTTCGCCGACGAAACCTTCGTGGCCGGGGGTGACGAGCAATCGGGCCGCCACATCAGAGTCCGCACCTTGCCCCGGCCGTGACGACATCGCTCAAGGCCGACACGGCCGACCGGTCTTTGGAGCACATGATGGCTCGACTCACGGCGCTCGAAGACCGGGTCCGCACTGCCGTCGCTAAACGTCGCGACAGCGATCCACATGACGACGATCGATTTCGCGGCCTGTACCTATCGCAGGCCCATATCGAGCGGCTCCTCGACGACCCGCAGGAACCCTTTCTTGGAGTCACGGGGCTGATCGAGACGGACGTTGTCGAGACGCAAGCAGACGAGTGGGAGGCCGGCGGCGAAAACCTCCGCTTGCGCCGGATGGGCCGGATTTTCAGCCTCGACCTTCTTGACACCGAGCTCTTACTCGTTGCCATGGCGCCCGACCTGGACCCGCGCTTCGAGAAGCTGTACGGCTACCTCCATGACGACGTCACGCGCCGCAGGGCGAGCATCGGCCTGGCTCTCGAGCTGTGCGACTTCGCGACGACCAGCCACGATGCGCGGCAGAGACTCTCCCGTGGCGGAGCCCTCGTCGCTGGTGGCCTGATCCTCATAGAGGACAAAGACCGGCCAGTGCTGAGCCGGACTCTGCGCGTCCCGGATCGGGTCACTTCGCATCTACTCGGCGGCGATCGGGTTGAGCCCGATGTGGCAGCCGTACTTGACCAGTCCGAGGTTTTCCTGAGCTCAACACCGGACGCCTCTCTTGAGCGTGCCTACACAAGCGGGCTATGGCCAATTTATGTTCGCGAAGAAGGTGTGGCGTCAGGCATGCTGGCGGCGGTCAGCTCGGCGGCCAGAACGAGCTTGCCGACATTGCGACTCGATCTCCGCAAATTAGCCGCCTCCGGTCAGCCCGGGGATCTCGCGTTGACGGCAATCCGCGAGGCCCGGCTGCTTGGCGCAGTGCTGATCGCGGGACCGGTAGACGCTCTGGTTGAGCAAACAGCCGAAACGATCGGCACCTTCTCCGATGGCCTCGCGGCAATTGTGTTGATCGGCTCACGCCCCTGGGACGCGGCATGGTCGACGCACGTACCTCTTCTATTAGAGGCGTCAGCGCCGTCGCCAGAGGAACGCATGGACGTGTGGCGGGAGGTTCTTTCAAGCTCGAACCCCGAGGTCGTGAATGGCCACATCGACGGTTTATTGGCGGCCGCCAGCATCTTTCGGCTCGCATCGCCGCAGGTCGCGCGGGCAGCGACCGCCGGCCTCCTCCGCGCGCGTTCAGAAGACCGTCCGGTCGAAGTGGCCGATCTGCAAGCGGCTGCGCGTGCTCAGAATTCGAGCGGCCTCGAACGCCTGGCGCATCGAGTCGAGCCGCGCGCTGCGTGGAATGACCTGGTTCTTCCGTCGCACATCCAGACGCAGTTGCACGAGCTGGTGGCGCGGGTGCGTCATCGCGATCACGTCATGGGGGAATGGGGTGTTGGCGGCAGTTCGAATCGAGGCCGTGGCATCACTGCCCTTCTGGCCGGCGAGTCTGGGACGGGTAAAACGCTCGCCGCAGAAGTCATCGCCATGGAGTTGGGACTCGACCTGTATGTAATCGACCTCTCGACTGTGGTGGACAAATACATCGGCGAGACGGAAAAGAACCTGGACCGGATCTTCACGGAGGCCGACCGAGTCAACGGCGTGCTCCTGTTCGACGAGGCAGACGCGATATTTGGCAAAAGATCCGAGGTTCGTGATGCACGCGACCGCTATGCCAATGTCGAAGTCGCATATCTCCTTCAGCGCATGGAGCGGTTCAGCGGGCTGGCCGTTCTCACCACCAACCTGCGTGCCAATCTCGACGACGCTTTCACGCGTCGGATCGACGTCATTGTTGACTTCCCGATGCCCGACGCCGACGCCCGTCGTCGGCTATGGCGCATGCATCTCACGGCGCGATTGCCCCAGGACGAAAGCTTGGACATCGAATTCATGGCGCAACGGTTCCGACTCTCGGGGGGCAACATCCGCAACAGCTGCGTCACAGGAGCATTCCTGGCGGCCGAGGCTGGTCGACCGCTCACCATGGCTGATCTTATTCGTGGCACAGACCGCGAATATCGAAAACTGGGCCGCCTAACATTGGAATCCGAGTTCGGTCCTTACCTGGATCTTCTCAGTGTGACGTCCGGTGCCACCTGACGGACCCGCTCCAGCTGGTCTTGGGCAGAAGCGCGCGGATCCCGCTGCGCTGACCCGAGGCGGTTCGATCAGCATCCCTAGTACGCCAATCGTCGGATGGGGCGCCCAAGCGCTGGACCTTGCCGACAGCATCCTTGGCCTACAGGTCACCTCCGGAAATAAAGCCGTGTCCGATTTAATCCAGACCGGACCGCCGGTCCAGAGGGCGCCGAAAACGGGCAGCGCGGACTCTCATCCGGCAAAGGGCGCCGCGGCCCCCGGCAAGAGCAGCGCCGTGTTCGACTCATATTCGGAGATGTTTTACGCATGGGAGCAGTTCGTTCGCGCCGTCATCGATCGCGAGGGCGCCGGACTAGGTGCGGTCGGCGTGGGTGACAAAACGACCGCAGCGCAAAAGAGGCTGCTCGAAGAAGTCCGCCAGGTACTTTTCGACATTCGCTCGTCCGACGCTGCTACCCGCCAGCACGCGACGCCACGCTGGCAACCGCTCGCCAAAAAGCTCGATGGCGCCGTCGATGAAGCCGTCCGGGCTGGCATGAACACGCAGTCAGGTTCGCGGATCCGCGACGAGATCGATCTCGTTACCCGGGAGTTCGTACAGACCAAGAAGACCCGAGAGCAGATAACGGCAGACACCGAGGGCGACTTGGCCGACGCCATGACTGCCATGTCGCAACTCCTGTACGTCTCTTCGCGCTGGGGAGAAGGTAGCCACAGTATTCAGCGCGAGGACGTCCAAGGCCGTCAGGATGCCGAGGTATCCGACAGCGTGCGCAAGCTCAACGCAAAACAACGCGATGACATCAAAGCGATCACCTTCGGCCGGAGCTTGGGGCGCCACGCGAGAGTCCTCGAAAACCTTCGCACCGCGTTGCTGTTGGCGCGCAGCGAAACCCCTGGGTCGGCGCCCAAGGCCCGCGCGCTTTACGAGGCGATTCAGCCTGACCTCATGCAGATATGGGAGCAGGGCACTGCTCTCGGCCAAGAGGTGTTCGAGTCCGACCCGGTCCAGATCACGAAGAAGATGACCGCGGCAGAACTCAAACAACTGGTCGCCACCACCCGCGGCACCCTCCGCGAACACGAGCAGAGCGTCCACAGCAAAAATGTCGAGGTCGTTCTGTCTATGCAGCGGCCTAAGGGCGAGCTGAAACTACAACAGAAGGTGGCCCAAGCGGCGGGCGGCGAGAAATTGGTCGCAGCGATGGCCGAGAGCGCAGGAATCGAAGACTTCCGAAACGGCATGGACGTCATCCAGAACCATCTGGCGAAAACCCCCGAACGGCCGGGCGTATGGACCATTCAGAACGGCCCAACCACGATGCTGATCAGCGAGGTTGAGGCCCAAGGATTGCATGCAAATTCCAGGAAAGCGCTCAAGGATTACATGCAGGCCCTTGTCAGCGCTCTTGTATACGCACGAAATGACTACGACTCGATCAAGCTCGGGAACTCCCGCACTAAGTTGCGCATCCTCGGCGCCATCGGCGGAGCGGACGATCCAGGCAGCTTCGATAAGGAGCTGGGCGCCCTTATCGACCTGCGCAACAGCACCGTGTATCCCATGGTCGAAGGCGGCAACTACGTCGGGGCGTTTGATCTCTTCCTGCGGGAGAAACCAGAGGTCGAGCGGCGCGTCAAGGCAGAGGCAGACTATGACGCCGACCTGGACAAGGGCTACAAACGGCTGGCCATCACTATGTCGATCGTACAGGTCGCTCTTGTATCGCTTGTTCCTATCGCCGGCGAAGCTGCCCTCGCGACGGCCCCGGCATGGGCAGTTGGACTCACCGCAGTTGGTGCTGGTGCTGGAGGTTCGTTCGTCGCAGAAGGAAGCCGACAACTCGTGACCGGCGATCACGATCTGGGCAAGCTCGGCAGTCGAACGTGGCAGGGCGGCGTCGTTGGCGTCAGCGCGATTGCCCCGGCGGCAACACGTGGTGTCGGCGGAGCGCTGGAATCAGCGGGTTTCGGTACTGCCGGCGGAGACTTCGTCGCCTCGACCCTGGTCGGCGGCACCCAGTCGAAGCTGGGGGGCGGCGGCTTCGTGGAAGGCGCTGCCGTCAGTGGCTTGGGATGGGGAGCCGGCAAGCTCACGGCGCCTCTTGGCACTGGCATTCCAGGCAAGGTTGCCCAGACGGTGACTGGCGCCGGCGTAAGCGCTGTGACTGGCGGGGATCCACTGACGGGAGGGGTAGGCGGCCTCGTAGGTTCGTTTGCCAAGCCTCCCCCTGCCGGATCTAACAGGTCCGCCCCAACGACGGACGCGCCCGCGCCGCCAGCTGCACCGGTGACTGGTGCCGAGACGATCTCGGGCACGGGCATCACGCCCAAGTCGCCCGCGCCGCCGGCGGCACCGGGTGGCGGGAGCCAGCCTGCCGATCCGATGGCCAACACTCAACCGGCTTCCGGCAGCGATGTCGGCCATGCCCCGACCCAGGCTGGTGACGACACAGTCGGAACTCAGGCGCCAAAGGGCGGTGGCCCTCCCGCACCTACCAATGCGACGCCCTGGAAGCCGAGCAATGTCCGGCGCGTCGTGACTGACCCGGTCGAGATCAGGCAGATCTTCCACGAGCAGTCGCGCAACCCTGACCCGCTCGTTCAGCCTCGGATCCTCAACGGCAGAGAACGCGAGTTCATCAATGACGCATGGCGGCATGACTATCAGCAGACCGGGGAAGCCCCGGTAGCGTGGGTTGATACAGAGGGTCGACTCGTCGTGGACAGCAGCAAGGTAGAAATTCCCTTGCGCGCGTCGGACGTGCCCCAGGGTCCCAGGCCGGCGGCACCGGGTGGCGGCGCGGACACTGCCAGCGGAACGGGCATTTCCCCCAAGCCACCCGCGCCGCCAGCGCCGCCAGGGCCGCCCGCACCACCAGGCGGGCCGGGTCCCGGCGCCGACACGATCCCAGGCACAGGAATTCATCCGCGCGCGCCAGGCGAGCCAACGCCCGGCAGCTCCAGCGGACCGGTGAATGCACTGGCGAGCACCGGCACGGCCGGTAGTGTTCCGGTCGTGCACGCGTCTCCCGCCGGGGCCACGAGCGTGCCTGTCGACGTGAGCGCCCCAACCGGCGCTCAGAGCGTGCCGGTGGTCGACCCAATTCAGTCCGCTTCGGCGCCGGTCGTTTCCGGCGCCCGCACCGCCGCTGTCCCACCGGGCCAAGCCCCGGTCATCGCGCGGGGCGCGCCGGAAGGGCCAAAGGGCCGGGCTCTTCTGCCTGAATCGACGGTTCCAGAACACCTTCCTGAGGCCGGCACCAAGGTCTACGAAATCGATCAGCTCAAGGCCAATATGCACCATGTTGGCAATGATGCAAAGGTGGATCTGCCAGAGGGCAAACCGGCACCGTCGAGCGCTCCATCGGCCAAGTACCCGGCCGAAGAAAAGGATCGATACCAAGACACTGGGGAGAAACCGGTGGCAGGGATTTCAGCAAGCGAAAGCTCGATCGTTATCGATACCCACGACAACAAGAAGTACCTGTTCAAGCCGACAACGGCGGAGAAACCAGTCGACCGCGCCGAGGAGCGCGGCATCCGCGCCACCGAGCAGGCGCCGCGCGAGGTGGCAGCGCCTATGGTTGCCGAGGCGATAGGGGTCGAAGCGGCGAAGGGCCGTCTCGCCACGATCGACGGCAAGCAGGGCGTGCTCATCGAATGGAAGGAAAAGAATACGCTGCGCGACCTCGCGATTGCCGATCCAAAGGCATTCAGACGGCTGGTGGAATCGGATGCCTTCCGCGAGGCGATGACGAGCATGGACGCTTTCGATTACCTGATCAACAACCTCGATCGCGGCACGAACTTTGGCAACTATCTGTTCGAGTTCCTGCCGAATGGTCAGCTCAAGCTCACCGCGATCGACCACGGCCTGACTTTCACCAGCACAACCGAGCGCGCGGACATTTATGGATACACAAGACAACTGCCGGATAAATACCCCCCTGAGCTCGTAAAGAAACTGGACGAACTGGCGCTTGGCAGAGAGGCTTTCAAGGAGAAACTAATGCCCTTTGTTGGGCCAGCAGCTGTCGAGGCGTTCGATGCGCGGCTGACTATTCTGCTGAATGACATGCACATGAAGCAACGTACGGCACCGGCCCAGCCGTGAACGCGGCGGAGATCCGTCGACGGCGACCAGAGGATGCCGAAGTCGAGCGAATTGCTCGGGTGTACGTTTCCGAATCGGGTGGCCCTGCCCACATCGAAGTGCTGATTCCCGAGTTCGCGGAGGGCATCGAGAGCATGCTTGGCGACGGAGTCACGGATGACAACGGACGGTTTCTGACGCTGCAAGATGGCGAAGCATTCATTAAGGCGTTGCCGACGTTCTATCGCGGCTCGCGTTTTTGGGCCCAGTCAGTCCCTTCCGACGAGCTGTCCGTACCAGGTGAAGAGTCGGACTAGATCAGGCCCTGCTTGATCGCGTAGGCAACGGCGTGCGTGCGGTTGCGCAGCTCGAGGCGGCTGGTGACGTCGTGGATGATGTTCTTGACGGTCCGCTCCGAGTAGAAGAGATGCGCCCCGACCTCGTTCGTATCCAGACCGTCGGCCAATAGGCGGAGCACGCTCAGCTCGCGCTCGGTCATGCCGGAGAACGTCAGGCCGCGCGGCGCGAGTACCTGGCGCTGAAGCTGACTGACCTGGTCGAGGAGCCGCGCCAGCATGTCGGGCGGCACTGTCCCCTCCCCGGCCGCGACGGCACGGATGGTCGCCACGATGTTGGGCATGGTCGCCTGGTTGCGGCGCAGGATCCCGGCCACCCCGGCCTCCACGGCCGCGAGCAGGCCACGATCGTCAAGGCGCGTCACGAGCAGCGCGACGCCAACGGCGCCGTTGCGGCGCAGCGTCCGGATCTGGAGCAGCGCTTCCGCATCGACCTCGTCGGCGACGACGAGGGCGACCGTGTCGGACACCTCTTGGCCGTCCTGCATGACTCGGACGACGGCGTTGTTGCGGAGCTGGGCGACGGTTCCGGCCCTTGAGAGCGGGTCAGCGGCCCAGACAGTGACGGCTATTCGTTCGGTGGAGTCTGCCAGCGCGTACATGGCCCGCAGGGTGCACCGACTCACTTAGCGCCGACTGAACACTGACTTAACAGAGCCGTCGAGGCGCCCGACTTACTGCGTCCCGCAATTCGCGAACTGACACTGGTAGAAAGTGAACTGGTACAGGTTGTAGGTCTGCGCGGCAGGCGCGCCAAGGTCGACGTCAACGGTCGTTACGGATGCCGAAGCTCCCCCCTGCCAGACCCTGAAACCCCCCTCGCACCCGGTCTTGACGGTGGCATCGCCACCTGACGGCAGCCACGACGTGCCACCCGAAGCATCCGTGCACGACGTCATACGTGCGATGTACGAAGTCGATGCATTGACGGTGAAGGTCAGTTGATCGGCCGTGTCGCCGTTCGGCGCCGATACCTGTTCCCACACGCAACCGATCGCTGCCATTGGAATGCCCGAGCTCTCGGCCGGGCACTTAGCCAGGTTCGCGGGATCGAGAACGATCATGAACGGCTCGCTTGCAGTGTCGTCAGGTGCCGTGCCGTCCGCCGCGGCGGTTGGCACAGGTGTTGGCGTCGGGGTTGGAGTGGGGGTCGGCGTTGGCGCGTCCGTGGGCGTGGTGCTCGGCGGCGTGGTCGGTCCTGTCGTCGCTGTAGGCGGCGCCTTGGATGGCTTCGGCTTCTTTGTCGGCGATGGCGTGATCAAGCCGCCACCACCATTGCTGGCGGGCGGGAACGGCGGCAGTGACCCGCCCGAGGCGAAGGCGCCGCTGCCGCCGGAGCCGACGACGACGTTGGCGACGGCAGGGTCGCTTGGCGTTCCATCGGCGCGATAGGCAATGACCTGCAGGACATGAGGTCCCGCCGGCGTCGCGAGCCAGGTCAGTGAGAACGGAACGAGCGGCGCCGGCTCGCCGGCAGGAGTGCTGCCGAAGCTGACGCCGTCTGCAAAGAGCGCAACGTGATCCACGCCGACCGTGTCGCTCGCGGCGCCAGCGACCGTCACGTTCTGGCCTACGGCTACGACCGCGCCGTTGATCGGCGATTGGAGCAGCACCGTCGGCCTGTCGCCGCCGCTCGCGCTCGGCGCTGGCGTGGCGCCACAGGCACTGATGAACACGAGCATCGTCGCGGCCGTCAAGAGAAATCGACAGCGCACGCGGCTCATTGATCGGCGCAATCCGCGAACTGGCATTGATAGACGGTGAACTGGTAGACGTTGTACGTCTGCGCGCCAGTTGTCCCGAAACCCACAAAGATTGGTTGGGACCCGGGGTTTCCGCCGCTGGAAGTCTTGTCATTGAATTCCATGCAACCGAATGCACTCGTCAGATCCTCGCCCGAATCAGACCACGCTGTCGTGTCCGACGTGTCGCTGCACGCGGTCAAGCCATAGCGATATGACGTCTCCGGGGCCTGTGTGAACTCTAGCTCGTCGATGGTGTCGCCCGCGGGCGCCGAGATCTGCTCCCAGATACATCCCGATGCGGTCACCGGGGCGCCGGATTCGATCGGAGGGCACGCGGTGTTGTTTGGAGTCAGCAAGATCTCGTACGGCTCGGCGTCGGAGTCGTCCGGCGCGTTGCCGTTCGAATCCGGCGTGGGCGTCGGCGTGGGCGGTGGTGCCGGTGTCTGGGTGGGCGTGGTAGTCGGAGGACGCGGGGACTTGGAGGGCTTGGGCTTCTTCGTCGGCTTGGGCGTGACCAGCCCGCCGCCGCTGCTGGGCGGTGGGAAGGAGGATGGCGACAGTGACCCGCCTGAGACCACCGGGACACTACCTCCGGCACCGACCACGACATTGATCACAGCCGGATCGCTGGTCGTGCCGTCGGCGCGATAGGCGATGACCTGCAGTACGTGAGGGCCGGCTGGTGGCGCCGGCCAGGTCAGGGAGAACGGCATCAGCGCAGCTGGCTGGCCGACGGGTGAACTCGCCACACTGACGCCGTCGGCAAAGAGCGCGACGTGATCCACGCCGACGGTATCGCTCGCGGCACCGGCGATGCCGACATCGCCGCCAACGGGCAACACAGCGCCGTCAACAGGCGATTGGACGACGACCGTTGGCTTGTTGCCGCTACTCGCGCTCGGTGACGGTCCGGAGCCACCGCACGCTCCAACGAGCGCCCCGAGCACGAGCAGCACGAACGCATAGCGACCCACGCCCGAGTGGAAGTGTGACTTCATCGTGCGATGGTGGGCGGCCGCGATGGGCATGTCAAGGCGACACGAGATTGCGAAAGGGCAACCGAAGGTGCCCGAAAGTGCTGGTCCACCAACTCGATTGCGGTTGATACGCAGCATCCAGCACGGCTATCCTGCGAC
>JBBQEC010000008.1:0-25823 GCA_038320305.1 Candidatus Limnocylindrales bacterium
GGAGGGCCACAGGCGCGCGCTGACGGCGAGACACCACGGGAGCACTCTGGGCGGATCATCAGGACGGTGGTTGGCCGCGATGTCGGGCGATTGGCCACCGACTATCAGCTCGTCGAGTTCGCGACGGCGCGGTTGAATGCGAAAGAGACGCGGCGCGCCCTCGAGCGCTGGCGACGAGTGGTGAAAGAGGCACGACGGCAGCCCTGACCCGGCTACGATTCAGGTTGTGTATCAACCAGCGCATGCCCGGTTCGTCGTCGAGGATCCGGCGGAGCTCCTAACTCGACTCTCGATGAGCCTGCCCGCGACGCTCGTCACCATCGCGCTCGACGGCTCGTTGCGCACCTCGATGCTACCGATGCTCTTCGATCCTGATGCGGGCGCGCACGGCATCCTGCACGGCCACGTGGCGCGCCCGAACAATCAATGGCGTGACCTGCGCCCGGGCTCGGATACGATCGCCATATTCAACGGTCCTGACGCGTACGTGTCGCCGGCGTGGTACGAAGAGAAGCCGCGGACTGGCCGCGTCGTGCCCACCTGGAACTACACCACGGTAGTTGCCCACGGGAAGCTAATCGCGCACGACGACCCGAGTGGTTGTTGGCCCATGTGCGAAGACTCGTCGACCGGCACGAGCTGGAACGTCCCGATCCGTGGTCGGTCGACGATGCGCCGGATGGCTACATCCGTGGCCAGGCGAAAGGCATCGTCGGTGTCGAGCTGATCGTCGCTCGGCTCGATGCGAAAGTCAAGCTGACCCAGAACCGGTCCGAGGCCGACATTCGCGGCGCGATCGAGGGTCTTGGCGCGGGCACGCCGCGCGAGCGCGACGTCGCCGATGACATGCGCGCCGCGACTGACCCCGGGCGTAAGGGGCACGCGCACCAATAATCGGACCCGGCCGCGCCCAATGAGATTGCAAGCCCGCGGAGGCGTAGCCCACTCCGGGTGACGCAGGGCCTGGAACGCAAGCTGGCCAGTGCCGTTGTCGATGAACGCCGCCTGTCCGCACGCGACATCCATGCGGGCATCCTCCAACGGCTTGCTGCGATGCGCGTCCTGCTATCGAGCACGGTCGAGTCCGCGGAAGCTCACAACATGCGTTCGTTGGCAGATATTGCGAAGGGCATCGACCTGGCCATGGCCGAGCTGCGCGACACGATCTCGGCGGCTGAGCCCGCCCAAATTGCCGACTCAGGGCTGGGAGGCGTGCTGGCAGCCTCGATGCACAACGCGTCGCTGCCGGTCGTGCTGGACGACAAGGTTCGCCTCCGCCACCCGATGCGCGCTGAGCTGGCGATCTACTTCGCATGCCGCGAGGCCGTCCAGAACGCGACCAACCACGCGGGCACGGGCGCGACGGTCTGGATCCGCCTGATCGAAATCCCTGGAGGCCTTTCGTTCGCGGTGACCGACGATGGCGTTGGCTTCGATGCAACTGAAGGGCACCACGGCATTGGGCTGCTGAGCATCCGAGAGCGAATTGAAACAGCCGGCGGCCGCGTGACGATCTCCTCGAGGCGGGGTTGGGGGGCAACCATCAGCGGCTTCGTGCCCGACCAACTTTCTGCGCCGCTGACTGACCCTGATGCTGCGCCTGCGATCGTCCGCGTATCGAACACACTCGCGGCAACGCACGCACGCTTGCGGCGCGAGATTCTGCTCGAGACCGACACGGAGCGAAGGCGGATCATGCGCGATCTGCACGATGGCGCTCAACAGCGCCTCGTGGCATTGCGCGTCAAGATCGGTCTGACCACGGAGCGATGCTCGGCGAAGTCAATCGAGCACCGCCTTCTGATCAGGTTGGCGACCGAGCTTGACGCGGCCATCGCTGAGCTGCGCGACCTGGCGCGCTGGCTGCTGTTGCCAGCTGAGAGCGCCGCTGCCGGTTTGGCATTGCGCGGCGTCACCCGCCACTGGCCAATGAAGATCCAGATCCGCGAGCGTCGGGTCGGCCGACGCCACGCGGCAGTCGAGGAGGCCGTCTATCGCTGCTGTCTCGAGGCACTCCAGCACGCACGCGCAACAGTTACCCAGCCGACGGCCGGAGCGACCCGCGCGACGGTGAGTATCTTTGAGCGCGACCGCGCGGTCCACTTCGTCGTGCGCGGGACGAGCGGCTTCGACTCGGCCAACGACCTCAACCGGCAGAGCCTCGCGAACATGGTTGACCGCGCCGCTTTGGTCGGGGGTTCTCTGACCGTGTCGGACCTGGGCCGGCAGGGCCACATCGTCCGTGGCTCGATCCCGATCGCGGGGCCGCTGTGACGCCCGCCGAATATCGCGAGACCGAGCAACGCACCAACGGGTCGGCACAGGCGGCGCCGCTGCGCGTCGCCGCCGCAGATGATTCGTTTCTGATCCGTGAGGCAATCGCCTCGGTGCTCGCGGGGAGTGACCGGGTCACACTCGTGGCTCTTTGCGGTGACGGCAGCTCGTTGCGGTGTGCGATCGAAGAAGAAAACCCGGACGTCGTCCTGGTAGACATCCGAATGCCGCCGGCCGGCGATCGCGAAGGCATCAGCCTTGCAGCACGGCTCCGCCGCGAACGACCAACAACCGGCCTGATAGCGCTCAGTCAGTATTCCGACCCGGAGCTCGCCGTTGGACTGCTCCGGCCCAGCGCTGAAGGCCGCGGCTACCTGCTCAAGGAGCGCCTCAACGATCGCAACGAGTTGATCGAGGCGCTCGAGATCGTCGCTCGGGGCGGGTCCGTCATCGATCCGTTCGTGGTCGAGCAGCTCATCGATGGCGCGCAACTGACGGCCAAATCGCCGATCGATGACCTGACGCCGCGCGAGCGCGAGGTTTTGTCGTTCATGGCTCGGGGCAAGAACAATCGCGCCATCGCGGATGATCTGACGCTGACCAAACGCGCCGTCGAGAAGCACGTCGGCTCGATTTTCATGAAGCTCATGCTCAAAGACGAGGAGATCGTCAGTCGGCGCGTAGCGGCAGTGCTGATGTATCTCGCCGGCGGCTCCAAGCGCGTCGTTGTCGAGCCATTCTTGAGCACCGCGGAGATGACCTAGGCATCACGACGCGTCCCACGGGTGTCGTTAGGGGCGCGCACACGCGCCCCAACGGTTGCCTGCGCCATGGTGGCTCGGACACGATCGTGCCAAGATCACACCATGTCAGTCGAAGAGCGCATCCGCAGAATCGGCACCAAGACGATCGCGTATCCGTGGCTCAGGCGTTACGTGGTCATCGGGCCCTACAACCGGCGTGTTCGACACGAAGCCGCGGCAAGCGTCTTGATTGTTGTCGTTGGCCGCGCGCCCAAGACAGCTTCGTTCCTCAGGCGACGCCGCAAGGCAGGTGAACCGACGGGCTGATGCCCATCCGGATCTTCGTCGTCGATGACAGCGACGTGTTTCAGGAGGCACTGCGCGAGGTACTCGAGGCGTGCCCGGATTTCGAATTGGTCGGCACGGCTCACACTGGTGGGGCCGCACTCCCGGCCGCGGAGCGCGCCGCGCCCGATCTCGTTCTCGTCGACGTCATCCTGCCCGGTATCGACGGCCTGGAGACGTGCAAACGCATGCACGAGGCAACACCGGGCTCGTTCGTCATGCTCTGCTCGGTCGGCGACGATCCGCGCGCGATCGACCCGAGCATGGGCTGCGGTTTTGCCGCGTTCGTGCCCAAAGCCCTGATCTCGCCGCGCGCCTTGCGCGCCGCCTGGGATCAGAGCAACGGCGCCGTTCGGCCTGAACAGCCGGCCGGTAGCGTCACGGGCGCATGACATCGTGCTTGGCGGCCGTGGAATATGACAGCTTGTCGTTGGGAAACGTCTCTGAACTCTGCTTTGGATAGCTGTGCTGAGTGGAGAAGCCCAGGCCGGAGCTCGCCTGCAGCTCACTGGACACGACGAAGTGGGTCGTACCCGACTTGCCGACTTCCTGAAGGGACAGCTTGATCTGTATGTAGCCCCGGCCATGCGCGCCGCCTTGGTGCCCACAATCGTTGATTGCAACGTTCACCTGGTATGGACTGGCCGCGGCCACAGAAACAGGCAGGGCGAAAGCCGCAGCCAGCGCCACCAACCCCGCAGCCAACCAAAGACGCCTGATTATCTCGAGCCTCCAATGTGTGTCACCGAATCGTCGGTTAACCGCTCAATAGTCAAAGCCGGCAATCGACGTTAGACCTCATGCCGATTCGTCACGCGTCCTAGAGCCTCCGCGCATTGTCGTGTAGTGCGGCTGTGTCCCCAACGACCGCACTCTTACTGGTGGAAAGACCACGCTGTTAAGGAAAGGGGGCGTCGGCTGTTGACCGTAAGGCTGGTAACCAACCCCAGCAACGACATCGAGTTCCAGCGCTGGGCTCACGACCTCGCGGCGCGGATAGCTTCGCCGGAAGACCTCGAGCGGCTGCTGCGCGAGCGCTACAGCCGGGCGCGCGTCGTTCGCGGAGTAACCGACATAGTCGAACGCTGGTACGTCTATCGCGACGGCCGCTGGACCAACTCGCGCGAAAACTGAAACCCGGAGGCTTCGGTCCGCGACAATCCCATGATGAGGATTGAAGTCGTCTCCGGCGCCACGTTCATTCATGTCTGACGAGGCACCGCCCAACGCGCGGCGAGCGAGCGCGAGCGAGCTGCTCAAGTCGCTTGGCCTGCTCGTTGATGGACCAGCGCTGTGGGGACGACCAGTACCCAGCCGTTCGCCGGGCATATTTGTCGTCGAGCTGCCGGCCGGTCTGCCAGATGCACCGATTGACATCGTCGCCCTTCGCCATTGGCTCGAGTACGTACCGGACATGACACTCGACGGCGAGCGCCCGACTGCTGAAGAAGTGGCCAAGCGGCTTCACGAATTCTGGCTGCGCGACGAGCCCGTGCTGTACATCGGTCGCTCGGCCAGGCAGATCGGGGCACGGATAAATTCGATGTACGCGACGCCGCTGGGCGACGCCAAGCCGCACAGCGGAGGTCATTGGCTAAAGACGCTGTCCGTTCTTTCCGAGACGCGCACCTGGTGGTCGGAGACTGACGCTCACGAGGAATACGAGGACGCGCTGCTCACGGAGATAGCACGACGCAACGCAGGCACGGGCGGCAGCGGCAGTGCGGTTGCGCTGCCGTTCGCGAACTTGATGACGGTCGACGGAGTCGCCAAGGCTCACGGACTGTTGAATAGCCTGCGCACGGAAGACGCCGACCAGAAGTCGGGTGGCAAGTCCGGCTCAAGATCCTCGACGAGCGGCAAGCGAGCGACTGCCCGCGGCCAGGCTGCGACTCGGGTCCGTAAGCCTGCCGTGCCCAAGGCTCCGCCGTCACGGCCGGCGGCTGCGCCCACGCTCGTCTCTCAGGACGGCCTGGATAAGCTGACGAGCGAGCTCGCCGACCTGCGCACTGTCCAGCGGCCACAGATCATCGAGCGTGTGGCAACCGCGCGCGCCTTCGGCGATCTAAAGGAGAACGCGGACTACGAGTACGCGCGCAAGGAGCAGTCGTTCATCGAAGGTCGCATCCAGTCAATCGAGCAGATGCTGCGCAACGTCGAGGTCATCGAGCATGGCCAGGCGAGTGACAGCGTCCGCCTCGGATCGACGGTCGATGTCGAGTCAGACGGCGAGCGCGACACCTATGTCATCGTGGGCTCGACCGAGGCAAATCCAGCCGCTGGGCGGCTGTCGAACAACTCTCCGGTGGGCCGCGCACTTCTGGGCGCCCACGTGGGCGATGAAGTCAGCGTCGACCTGCCCTCTGGTTCGGTGACCTATCGAGTCCTCGAGGTCCGCTAGCGCGGCATCCGCCGAGCCTGAGTCCGCGTGGATCTCAGGCGTCCGAGTCATCGGCATCGTCGCCGAGCACAGTCAGCTGGCGCGGCGTCTCAGGGCCGGGATCCGCTGACGCCCGCCGCGGCCGCACTGATCCCATTCGCCGACGAGTCTCGACGTCTACGCTCGCGTCCGACTCGAGCGCCGGATGCTCAACGAGCGCGATCAAACGATTGGCCATAAAGCGCCCTGCCCGGATCGGTGTGCCTGAGCGCGTGACCTCGGTCACCTCAACGACGCCGCGCGCAGTCGCGATCTCAATTCTTCGACCTGCCTTGCGCGCGACGATGTCGAAGGTCTGCACGCCCTGGCCGGTGTCGACCACAGCCTCGACTCGGTCGCCCTTCATTGCGACGCCCTACGAATAATCCGCCAATTCCTCATCGACGGATTATGCGCGCACGGACGCGCAGCAGAGCGCGAAGCGCTGCTGCGGAGGTCGTTCTGGATCAAAGGAGGCTGGCGGGTCTGGCTAGGCGCGAACTTCCTGCTTCATGAACGCCACGTAGGCGGCACCAAAGGTGACCATCGTCATTGCGATGATGGCAACGAATTGCGGCCAGATGACGAGCAGGCTCTGGTCGAGCGGCAACAGGCTGGCAATGGCCTGGTCGGCCTGCGTTGGCGTTACGAGCGCGGGTGAGGATGTGCGAATGGTGGGGTTGAGGATCGCGCCCGTGGCCTCGTTGAATAGTTGGTTCGGCGACAGCCGCGACAGGTTCTGAACGAGCGCCGTGTTGGCCACGGTGTCCGGGCTGGAAGCGCCCGAGTCCGGCGCAACTGGCGACATGATGCCGGCGACGATACCGACCACGAGCGTGAAGAACAGGCTCAGGATCAGCCAGACCGACAGGGCGATGATCGCCGACGTCGCCGCACGACGAACGACCACAGAGCAAAGCAACGCGAAGGCCAGCCACAACCCGATGTACAGCAGTGACAGGATCCACCACACGACCAGGCGCATGACGTCCTCTGCGGACGGCAGAATGCCGAGCTGGATTACTCCGATCGCACCAACGAAGCACATCACGACCGCGAGGACAAGGCCGATCGTGGCCAGGCCGGCCACGAACTTGCCGTTGATCACATCGTCGCGGTAGATGGGCTGGGCCAGCAGGCGCGGAAGCGTTCCTTCCGAGCGTTCGCCGTTGATGGCGTCGAAGCCGAAGGCGATGCCCAGCAACGGAATCAGGAACGGGATCAGGACGGTGAACGCGGGTACCTGGTTGAGCGTCTGTAGAGACGCCGGTGGCGCGAACAGGATCAGGAAGAGCGACTGGGTTCCGGACGCCTGCTCGGCAAAGCTCTTGATCACACCGCCGGTGGCGTAGACCGCGGCCGCACCGACGAGCGCGAGCACGATCGTCAGGCCCAAGAAGCGCCAACTCGAGATGTGATCGGCGAATTCCTTGGCCGCGATGATGCGCCAGCCGGCCCGGAAACGCGGCTCGGCGTCGAGCTTAGCCGTGGCAGAGCGCCCGGAGGTCTTTGGCGCAGGTGCGTCCGGCCCCGGGACGCGGATGTTCTTGCGCTTGCGCCGCCGTGGTGCCGGCAGCGAGTCTGCCTGTCCGGTCATGCGACGCTCCCGGCCGAGTCGTGCGTGGAGAAGTAGCGACGATAGACCTCGTCCAGCTCGTCTCCTCTTCGGCGCAGGTGATAGGGCGGATGGCCGGCTTCGACAAGGGCTCGTGCCAGCTCGGCGCGGACGTCGCGGTTGGCCGTCACGACGAGCATGTTCTTGTCACGAATGTCGCTCACCGCCTTGGTAACTCCGGAAACATTGAGTACCGCCTCACGAACCGCGTCGAGCGGTGGCGAGGCGACCACCTCGATCTCGATCGGGCCGCTGCCCGCCTGGGCAGCGAGCTTGTCGGTGGTGCCGCTGGCAACCAGCTTGCCGGCGACGAAGATGCCTACGCGGTCGCAGATCTGCTGGACCTGGTGGAGCAGATGGCTTGCGAGCAGAACTGCCGCGCCAGCGTCCGCGAGGGAACGCACGAGCTCGAGGACCTCCTCGACACCCGCCGGATCGATTGCAGTGGTGGGCTCATCGAGAATGATGATCGACGGCTCCTTGACGAGCACATCCGCGAGGCCCAGCCGTTGACGCATGCCCCGCGAATACGTCTCGACCCGATTGTCACCTGCGTCGGCTAGACCGACCCGCTTGAGCAGGGCGTCGATCCGATCCTCAGCTTCACCCTTGGGGATGCGATTGAGGCGCGCTGTGTAGCGAACGTTCTGGCGACCGGTCATGCCCGAGTAGAAACCAACGT
Organism: Candidatus Limnocylindrales bacterium; assembly: GCA_038320305.1. Lineage (GTDB taxonomy): Bacteria > Chloroflexota > Limnocylindria > Limnocylindrales > CSP1-4 > JALYGJ01. Next base: position 8,079 of record JBBQEC010000008.1, read on the forward strand.
TGTCGGGCATGTAGCCAACGTGGCGCTTAACCGACGTGGGATTGAGGGCGGGGTCGTAGTCGAGCACCCGCGCCGTGCCGCCTGATGGCTCTGTCAGGCCGAGCAGCATCAGGATGGTCGTTGTCTTGCCGGCGCCGTTAGGCCCGAGCAGGCCGTAGATCTCACCATGGTCGACGGCCAAATCAAGCTTGTCGACAGCGACAAAGTCACCGTATTTCTTGGTCAGGCCCTTGGCACGGATCGCGTTGCCGGAGCGAACCGGCTTTTCGACGGGCGGCTCGGGCGCCGCCTCAGCGACGGCCATAGCGCTGGAAGACGAAGAACAGGCCGATTCCGACGAGGACCAGGACGGCGATGCCGATGACGTAGCCGATGGGCGAAGTATCGACTGTCGCCCGGATCGTGACGCTACCGGTGGTGCTGTTGTCGCCCGAGCGAGCAGTCATTGAAATGACGTAGTCGCCGGCTAGCGCACTGTTGGAGGCCTGGATCGTCGCCGTCACGTTGGCCGTGTCCTGGGCCACGACGTCGACCGGCTCCGGTGAGAAAGTGACCTTCCAATCGCGCGGCGGACTGGCGGTGAACTTGACGCCGGTGATGTCGGCAGTGCCATCGTTGCTAACGACGAGCGTGATCGTCGTCGTCCCACCCGCGGTGACATTTGCATTGAGACGCTGGTCGGATGTCGAAACGGACATGGCGAACGTGCCCGTAACGTTGACCGTCAGCGGGATCTCTGCCGGCTGCGGGCCACCGACGGCGCGCAGCGTGATGTTGTACGTGCCGGCCGGAGTATCCGTGGGCGGCTTGGCGCTGACCGATACCTGGGTGGTACTGCCAGCATCAACGACTGCGCTCGCGGCATTCGCCTCAGTCGCGGGGTTGGCGCTGACAACCCAGCCCGCCGGCGCGTCAGTCTCGAGCCCAAACGTGACCTGCTGGTTCGTGTCGTTGGCCAGATTGACGCTGAACTTGAACGTCGTCGAGGTCGTGCCGGTGAGGGACGGGAAGTCCGTCGTCATCGACACGGAGCCTGTCTCGCCGGTCTGGATGTTGATGTCGAGCGTCAGCTGAGTGGTAGATCCATCCGTCGCGTTGCCGCTGATAACGACCTTCTGGTCGCCACCCGGAGCATCGGCCGGAATGGTCACCTCCGCGGTGAAGCCCGCGAGGTTGCCCAGATAAGGCGCCGGTGACGATGCTGTCGCCGGCTGCGGCGCAGTTGACACCGCCGCGATCGTCGAGCCACCGCCCTGAAGACGCGTGCTCCAGCCTTCAGGCTGTGATGCGACGGCCAGGTCGACGCGCTCGGGCGTGTCAGTCGTGACCACAACTGAGAACTTGACCGTCGTGCCTGGATCGGCAACGACCGACGGATAGGCGGTGGTCATCTGCACCCCGGCGGCCAAAACAAGGGCCGGTGCGAGACCGATTACAAGCAACAGGGCGGCGAGGCTCGCTCGCAGGACACGCATAGACGAACAGACTCCCTTGGCTGCTATTCCCTCAAAAAGTACAGCGCGCGTATCGTCACAGGCGCGCATTGCGGGTCGGCAACTCGCACGGTGGCTTTTTGTTAACGCGATCTCAGACGATTCACAGCAGTCCCAGGCGGACGGCTGCCTCGCCCGATCAGCGTCGGCGCGACGCGATGCTACTCGCTAACTCGACGATCGTCCTGACGGCAGGTCCCTGGGGGCCCTTCGGCGAGAACGTCCGATCGGTGTCGTACCAGGCCACGCCGGCGATATCGAGATGGGCCCACTCCACGTCCGCATCGACGACCGCATCGATGAACGCAGCGCCGTAGATCGCGCCGCCCTCGCGGCCGGCGCTGTTCTTGATGTCGGCGATGTCGCTCTTGATGTCGTCGCGGTACTCGTCGGAAAGCGGCATCGGCCAGATGCGCTCGCCGCTGACCTCGCCGGCTTGTCGAACTTCTTCGACGAATTCGTCGGGACGTCCAAAGACGCCCGCATAGTGCCGACCGAGGGCGACGGCAATCGCACCGGTCAGCGTCGCCACATCGACGATGCGCTTAGCGCCCTGCCGATGCGCGTAGGTGACACCGTCGACGAGCACCAGCCGGCCTTCGGCGTCCGTGTTGATGACCTCGACCGTCTTGCCGCTCATGCTCGTGAACACGTCGCCCGGCTTCGTGGCGTGACCACCGGGCAGGTTCTCAGTGCACGGTGCGACGGCGATGAGGTTGAGCGGCAGAGCAAGCTTGGCGATGGCACTCGCGCCGGCGAGCACGGCCGCGGCACCGGACATGTCGAACTTCATCAGGTGCATGTCCGCGGCCGGCTTGATCGAGATGCCGCCCGAGTCGAAGGTGATGCCCTTGCCAACGATGGCCAGGTCGTAACCGTCGCCGGCACGGCCGTGGTGGCGCAGCACGATGAACTTGGCCGGCTCGTCACTGCCGTGAGCCACGGACAGGAAGCTGCCCATGCCCAGCGCACGACACGCGTCTTCGTCGAGAACCTCGATCTGCAGACCTGCCGACTTGGCCAGCTCAGCTGCCTCAGCGGCAACGTGCGTTGGCGTCATCAGGTTCGCCGGCTCGTTGGCCAGCGAGCGCGCCCAGTTGACCGCCTCGCCCACCGCGATACCACAGCGGATCGCCTGATCGGAATCGACGTGCGCGTCGCCGACGATAAAGAGCACGTCCTCGATCGGCGGGAGCGGGTTCTCGTCCTCCACCGTCCGATGGGTATCGGGACGCCAGAGCGCGAAGTGCACGCCTTCGACGGCGGCCTGTACGGCCTCCGCACCGGGAAGCGCCTGCGTCTCAAGTGCGACACCGACCGTCTTGGTCGTCGACGACCACAGCGCACGAATGCCGGCGCTGACCACTTCCCACGCTCGCTGGATGTCGTACTCCTCGCGCCGTCCGGCGGCAACGACGACGAGTCGTGTCGCCTGGCCGCCATCACGCTGGCGAAGGTGCGTCGCGGTCGAGAAGATCTTCGACGACGAGCCCTGCTCGCGCGCGACCCACTCGGCAGTTTCACGATCTGCCGCCGGGGTGCCGCTCGCGGCGCCGCCCTCTTTGAATACGGGCACGATGAGGGCATCGAGTTGCGTGCCGTCAGGCGTGGCAACGTTCCGGAACTGCAAGCCGAATAGCCTCCATTGGATGGATCGCTTAGATCTCGAAGAGTATTAGAGTCATCGTTGGCGCGCTACGGACCGAGACATCCGGCAGCGTGCGACAACTCGTCCACATTCCCGGAGTCCAGATGCCGCGCCGCGTATACAGCTTCGATCCACCCGACCACTTCGTCGCAGGCGCTGTCGGCCAGCCCGGCCAGCGCACATTCTTCCTGCAGGCCGCGAAGGGCAGCCAAGTCGTGTCAGTCGCGCTCGAGAAGGCGCAGGTGGCCGTCCTCGCCGAGCGACTCGCCACGCTTCTGCTGGCCTTGCGCCAGCGTGGCGTTGAAATCGGCGACGAGCGTTTCTCGGCGACGCCTGAGCTCGCACAGCCCGTGGTCGAGGAGTTTCGCGTCGGGACGCTGACCCTGGGCTGGGATCCAGAGCGAGAGATCGTGGTCATCGAGGCCCGCGAGATCGGGGATGACGAGGGGCTTGACGAGGAGGACGAGGACACTGAGAGCCAAGAAGTCGAGCTTGACCTGAGCGATGCAGATCAGCTGCGTGCCGCGATTGCCGGACTCGACGAGGCCGATTCCAGCGATGGCGCCTCGACCCTCGATGTCGTGCGCGTAGAGCTTGACCCCAATGCAGCGCTGCAGTTCGCGAGCGGCGCCGTCGCGGTCGTCCAGGCCGGCCGTCCACCGTGCCCAATGTGCGGCGAGCCACTCGAGCCGACCGGCCATTTCTGCCTGCGACGCAACGGATTGCAGAACTGACCGACGATCCGTTCGAGATTCGCGGGGAGCATCCGGCCGATCGCGCCGCGACGCTCACGCTGCTCGCTGTCGGCGAGATGGATGTCGCCGGGCGCCTTACGGACGCGACCAACGCAACGTTCCTGTGTCACGTCACGAGTGGCGAGCTGGGCTTGCTGGCTGTGTACAAGCCGCGGCGCGGAGAGCGGCCGCTCGACGACTTTCCGATCGGTACGCTGGGCAACCGCGAGCGTGCTGCGTTTCTCGTCTCGGACGCCAGCGGTTGGGATATCGCGCCACTGACCCTGCTGCGCGATGGTCCCCTCGGTCCGGGCATGGTCCAGGAGTGGATCGAGACCGACCCAACCGTCGACGTGCTCGAGATGGTCATGACCAGCGATCAGCGGCTGCGCACCGTGTGCCTGTTCGATGCCATGACCAACAACGCCGATCGCAAAGGGACGCATCTGCTGCCCGTCGAATCGGGCCACGTCTACGGCGTGGACCACGGCATCTGCTTCAGTCGCGACGACAAGCTGCGCACAGTCCTGTGGGCGTGGCGGGGAACGCCGATCGCACCCGACGAGATGGCCGTTATCCAGGCCGTGCGCGAAGGGCTCGACGGGGATTTGGGTGTCCAGCTGGCTGAGCTTCTGAGCGAGCGCGAGGTAGGCGCGACAAGGAAGCGAGTCCAGGCGCTGATCGACTCATGCACTTTTCCGCAACCCGACCCGACGCGGCCAGCAGTGCCCTGGCCGCCGTTTTAGGCGACCTGGATCAGGGCGCGGCAGCGCTCGGGGGCGCGGCGTTCTCCGCATCCGTCACAGCCGTCCGGCCGAACAGATCAAGCAGGCCGCGCAGCGGAATGGAGACCCAATCCGGACGGTTGTTCAACTCGTAGCTGAGCTCGTACAGAACCTTCTGGAGCATCGCGAGCTCGAGTGTCGTGCGCAGCTCTTCCTCGTTAACGGGCACGAACGGCTGGTCATGCGCGTCCGACAAATAGGCGCCCAGGAACGTGGCGGCGACGTTCTGGTACCAGAAGCTTGCCCAGGGCTCGAGCCTGGTCCGATCCTCCACCCGTACTGCACCGCCAACGCGCGGGTTGAGCAACGTGCCATACGCGGCGTAGTGGAACGAGCGCAGCATGCCTGCGACATCAGTCATCGCCGAGCGTCTGAACCGACGTTCCGAGAGGGGCCGTCCGGGCTCACCCTCGAAATCGATCATGACCACGTCCTTGCCCGTCCACAGGACCTGGCCGGCGTGGTAGTCGCCGTGGGTCCGGATGCGCACCGCCAGGGGCTTGCCTGAGATCAGCTTGCGCACTTCGGTCATGGCTTCGTCGGCGAGATCGAGCGCTGCCGTGGCCTGCTGCTGGGTATCGTCGTCGAGCATCGCGCGCCGCTGACGCAGCGCCGCAAAGGTGCTCGAGGACTGGTTGCGCAATGTCTGAAACAGCGAGCGCTGGTAGAGGGCAGTGAAGGGCTCCGGTGCGAACGCGGCGTCGTCCACACTGGCCAGCGCGCGATGGAGCTGCGCGGTTCGTTCGCCGAGCAGCCGGGCGACGCCTAGATATGAGCCGATCGTCTCCTGCGCAAGCTCGGATCGGTGTTTGTGGCGCGCAGCAAGCATCGCTTCCAACGACGACTCGGCCAGCTCCTGCGGAGGCTTCACGTCTGCCGCGGCGCGCTCATAGAAGTCGCCGACCTGGTCGAGCGTGTACTGCCACACGTCGCCCTCATTTGGCACGAATTGCTGGAGCATCCCGAGCGCTGCGGGTTCGTTCGCTCGGGTGCGATAGGCGAGCCAGCCACCGACTTGGGGCGTGTGCTCGAAACCAGCCTCGGTCAGCGCGCCGCCGACTTCGATGTCGGGGTTGATGCCGTGCTCGAGGCGGCGGAAGAGCTTCAACATCAGCCGATCGCCAAAAGCTACGGACGTGTTGCTCTGCTCGACCCGACCAACTGTCGCCTCGAGCGGATCGCGCTTTGGGCCGCGCAGCGCACGATATGCGCTCGTCGGCGATGCGGTCACCTGGCCCTTGCGCCCCGCGAAACGTCGTCGGCCGCCGATCGCTTCTAGTAGCTCGTGCGCGAAACGGGCGTCGTATATGGCGTCGTAAAGCAGCCACGGCGGCTCGTCCGCCGCGCTTCCGGCAGGTGCCACGTACGCGATAAGGGCTTGTGGCGACTGCGCGACGATGCGCTCTGTTTCCTCGCCACGGCCGAGCGCGAGTGGCAGCACGTACGACTCGGCCTCGCCCTCGGTGTACTCGACGTCGAAGATCCCGATACGCGCCTCGCGCTCGGCCGGACCGGGGCCGGGCAGCACGACGGAAATGGCGTCGCGCACCGTGACTGACTTGATGCGTCTGGCCTTTGACCGGAACCAGCGCCGCGCGCGCAGATAGGCCGGCAGCGCTTCCAGGAGCTGTGCCCGCGCGCGACCCGCGAGCAGCGCGTCGAGGTTCGCTGGTGCGCTGAGAGTCGGTGCCCTCTCCTCCTCGGCGCGCGCCACCGCGCCGCGCCCGGACGGATCGCTTTCGAGCGAGAACCAGATGAACGCGTGCGGCCCGAGGGTCATGAACAGTGGACCGTCAGCGACGCGCGGGAACTCGACGCGGCCGAACATCTCGACCGGGACGAGGCCGCGATAGGCCGACAGGTCAAGGTCCGCGTATTGGACGAAACGCGACATGTTGGCCACGACCAGGATGCGCTCGCCTTCGTACTCGCGCACGAAGGCGACGATGCGCCTGTTGTCAGGGTGCAGGAACGTCAGTGAGCCACGGCCGAAAGCCACGTGCTCCTTGCGCAACGCAATGAGCCGCTTCATCCACCACAGCAGCGACTGTGGATTGGACTGCTGCGCCTCGACGTTGACCGCCTCGTAGTGGTACTCGGGGTCCGTGATGACAGGCAGGAACAGGCGCTGCCGATTGCCATCGCTGAAGCCTGCGTTGCGATCGCCGCTCCATTGCATGGGCGTGCGCACTCCATTGCGGTCGCCGAGGTAGACGTTGTCGCCCATGCCGATCTCGTCGCCGTAGTAGATGACGGGCGTGCCGGGCAGCGACATGAGCAGGCCGTTAAGCAACTCGATGCGCCGCCGATTGTTGCCCAGCAGCGGCGCGAGGCGGCGCCTGATGCCCAGGTTGATGCGCATCTGGGGATCGTGGGCGTAGACCCGGTACATGTAGTCGCGTTCCTCGTCGGTGACCATCTCGAGCGTGAGCTCGTCGTGATTACGCAGGAAGAGCGCCCATTGCGACGAATCGGGGATCTGCGGTGTCTGCTCCAGGATGTCGTAGAGCGGGAAGCGGTCCTCCATGCGCAGTGCCATGTACATGCGCGGCATGACCGGGAAGTTGAAGCACATATGGCACTCGTCGCCCTGGCCGAAGTAGGCGACCGCATCCTCGGGCCATTGGTTCGCTTCTGCGAGCAACATGCGGTCGCCGTACTTGCGATCCATGTGCGCGCGCAGCTCGCGCAGATAGGCGTGCGTCTCGGGCAGGTTCTCGCTGTTCGTGCCCTCGCGCTCGTAGAGGTACGGGATCGCATCGAGGCGCAGGCCGTCGACACCCAGGTCGAGCCAGAAATCGAGGGCCTTCTTGATCTCGCTCCTGACGCGCGGGTTGTCGAAGTTCAGATCCGGCTGGTGGTGATAGAAGCGGTGCCAGAAGTAGGCGTTTGCTACCGGATCCCACGTCCAGTTCGAGCGTTCGAAGTCCTTGAAGATGATCCGCGCTTCGTTGTACTTGTTCGGGTCGTCGGTCCAGACAAAGAAGTCGCGGTAGACGCTGCCGGCCGGCGCGCGGCGGGCGCGCTGGAACCACGGATGCTGGTCACTCGTGTGATTGCACACGAGCTCGGTGATCACGCGCAGGCCGCGCGCGTGTGCCTCGCGGATGAGCAGCTTGACGTCACGCAGCGTTCCGTAGGCCGGGTTGACCGCGTCGTACTGGGCGATGTCGTAGCCATCGTCCCTGCCCGGCGACGGATAGAACGGCAGTAGCCAGAGCGCCGTGACGCCCAGGTCCGCGAGATAGTCGAGTTTCTGGGTCAAACCCGGAAAGTCACCCACTCCGTCGGCGTCGCTGTCGAAGAACGCCTTGACGTGCAGCTCGTAGATGACCGCGTCCTTGTACCAAAGGGGGTCGCTGCCGACCGTCGTGGACGCCTCTCGCCTCGCCATCAGTGGGACGCCGCAGCGGACGCAGCTTCATGCACCGGTTGAGCGACATACGTCCATCGAATCGGTCGGAATGTGCCCGCTGGCCGCCTGTAGGTCCAAGCGACACGAGACATCCGGGATTCGCCGACACCGTGGACGGATGACGTCCATTTAGCGCAGCTCATCGGCAACTCACGCCGAGATCGGCCTCAGCCACAGGAGGTGTGCAGCGCGGATCGTCGGATCGAGCTCTACCCACGCGGCGGGACCGCTCCATGTGTATCTCTGGTCGTCGAGCAGATCGACGGCCCGGTACGGGCGATCCGCCGCGAGTCCCAGCGCGGCGAGGTCGATCTCGACCGTGCCCGACTGTGTCGCGAGGTAGTCGAAGTTCACGACGCCAAGGATCACATCGCGCTGATCGGCCGTGTGCTTCGAGTAGACGAGCAGGTTGGGGTTGTCCACGGGATGGAAGATCAGTCGGTCGTTGGTCTGCAGCGCCTCGTGCGCCCGCCGTGCAGCGTTGACGCGCGTGATAAGGCCACGCAGGCGCGTCCCGCCGGTCAGGTCCCATGTGCGCTGCTGATATTTCTCCGAGTCGAGATATTCCTCGCTGCCCTCCTCGCGCGGCGCGGACTCACCCAGCTCGAATGCCGGCCCGTAGATGCCATAGCTCGACGACAGCGTGGCGGCGAGCACGAGACGCGCTTCGAACGCGGCCGGGCCGCCCGTCTGCAAATCTGCGTGCAGGATGTCAGGCGTGTTCGGCCACAAGCTGGGGCGGAAGAATTCGGACACGGGCGGGCGGGTGATCTCCTCGAGGTATTCCTGCATGTCGGCCGCATTGTTGCGCCACGTGAAGTAGGTGTAGCTCTGGCTGAAGCCGAGCTTGGCAAGGCGGTGCATCACCTTTGGCCGCGTGAATGCTTCGGCCAGGAAGAGCACCTGCGGGTGATCGCGCTTGAGGTCGTTGATGCACCACTCCCAGAACGCGAAGGCCTTGGTGTGCGGGTTGTCGACGCGGAAGATCGTGACGCCGTGTCCGATCCAGAAGCGGAAGACATCGTTGAGCGCCTGCCACAGCCCACGCCAGTCGCTGCTCTCGAAGTCGAACGGGAAGATGTCCTGGTATTTCTTGGGCGGGTTCTCGGCGTACTGGATGGTTCCGTCGGGTCGCGCGCGAAACCATTCGCGGTGGTCGATGACCCAAGGATGATCGGGCGACGCCTGGAAGGCGATGTCGAGCGCAATCTCGATGTTGCGCGTCCGCGTAGCGCCGACAAGGCGATCAAAACCGGCAAGGTCACCGAGTTCCGCGTGCACCCCTGTGTGGCCGCCAACTGACGCACCGATCGCCCACGGGACGCCCGGATCCGAGATGGCCTGCGATGGCCGATTGTTCGGCCCCTTGCGGAACTGCCGGCCGATGGGACTGATGGGTGGCAGGTAGAGCACATCGAAGCCGAGCGCCTTGACGTAGTCCAGGCGCCCGATGACGTCGTCGAAGGTTCCGTGCCGCTCGGCGTCTGGTGAGGTCGAACGCGGAAATAGCTCGTACCAGGCGGAGAAACGTGCTCGTTCCGGATCGGCCACTACCTCGAACGGCTTTTCCATGGTCGTTGCCGAACTGACATCCGGATAGAGCTCAACAATCGCGCCAAACGCGTCGCTTAAGGCATCCCGGGCCGTCAGGTTCTGGCTGGCCCGGCTGAGAATGGTGACGTGATCGGGTTTTGTTGCGCGGGCAGCGGCTGCTGCCACGATCGACGCGCCGATCCTGAGATCGACACCGACGTCCTGGCCGGCGTCGATGCGCTTCCTGAGGTCGTGCACCCAGGTTTGCCACGGGTCGATCCAGCCACTGACGCTGTAGCGGTAGCGGCCAATCTCGGCGAGAGGAAATGAGCCTTGCCACCGATCGTTGCCCAGCGGTTCCATCTCGACGTTCTGCCATTGGCCGTCAGCGCCGACGCGCGACCATGCGAGCGACGCGCGGACCTCGTCATGACCGTCGGCGAAAACATCGGCTTCGACTGCGAGCACGTCACCGACTACCCGCTTGACGGGAAAACGACCCCCATCAATCTGCGGGGTGATGGCTTCGATCACAACTCGGCGCCGGCCATCGATCGGCGGATCAGTCCTCATCGGCATCGGCTGACGTGGATTTGGGTTCCGCGCTTTTTGCTGGGGGAGTGACGGGCTTGGCGGTCACGGGCTTCGGAGTTCGTGCTGAGGTGGGTCGCGTCGAGTCCCACCTTGACTGCCCGGCGATCGCGATTTCCAGTTTGTCGAGGCGGTAGTCGGCGACCTTGGCTGCAGCCGAAAGCTCGGCCGCATTGGGCAGATCCAGCCAATCGACCGCCGCGTCGAATCGTTCGCGGTTGAACCAGGCCACGCCGTCGTGCTCGTTCACACCAATCGACCGACGGAAGCGCTCGTCCTTGAGCAGGTCGGCTGGTGTGCGGCCGTTGGCGCGACCCTTCTTGGGACGCGCCTCCAAATCGAGCATCAGCGCGACGAGGCCGGCGTTGCTCCAGACGCGGTCGATCAGCCAGTCATAGATCCATTTGCCGCGTGACATATCCGGCTTGTTGGCAAGTACCAGGGCCTCGACCGAGCGCGCGAGCGTCCGTTCATCTGCCGCTGCCGTCGCGCGCTCGACACCAGGTGCCACCGGCGCGTCGGCAGGCTCGATCTCGAGCAACGCTGCGGCTTCTGCCAGTGCCGCCAACTCGTCCGCGGCCCGCAGCGCGTCGTGGAGCGGCTGCAGCTCAAGCTCCAGCAGGGCATCGTCGATCGATGGCACGCCCCGGCCGCCAAGCCACCCAGCGAGGCGAGCGTAGCGGCCGTCCAAATCGTGCAGATCGCGCATGCCTGTGTACGCCTGCGTCTCGTATGCATGGAGAGTCAGGAACAGGCCGTGATCGGCCAGCTGGCGGTGCGAGTGCAGGTACTCGAGGCCGGATGTTGCATCACGCATCACCAGCCAATCGTCCGCGCCGCCAGTCAGACGAAGGCCATGCGCAAGCGATGAGCCACTGACCGCGGCCGTCCGGATCCAACCTGAGGTCTCGGCGAAGCAGTTGTGAAAAACGATCAGCGAGCGATTGCCCTCAAGCGAGTTCGAGTAGGCAAAAACGTCCTCGTTGACCAATCCGTCCGCGGCGAAGAAGTCGTACAGGGCGAAGTTGTCGACCTCGGCAAACATCCAGCGCTGGTGCACGAGCGGGAAGATCTCGCGCTCGTGTCGGGCGACCAGCTCAAGGTCGGGCGTCTCGTCGTGATATGCGCGGCGGTACTCCATGCCGTAGCGCTCGCCATAGCCCTCGATCTGGCCATGGCCGAACATCGGCAGCCCGGGCATTGTTGCGAGCATCGTCGCCACGCCGAAGTATTTGTCGCCCTTGCCGAACTGGTCCACAGCCGTACGCTCGTCGGGATTGTTCATGAAGTTCACGTAGCGCTTGAGGATCTGCGGATCGAACTCGAGCGTGTTCTTGACGACCGAGCGGTACTCAGCGTTCTTCTCGTCGCGCAGCATGTTCATGAACGCGCTGTTGTAGACCCGATGCATGCCGAGGGTGCGGACGAAATAACCTTCCATGAGCCAAAAGGCCTCGGCCAGCAAAAGCGTGCCTGGCGCCTCCGCGGCGACGCGATCGACGACCTCGCGCCAGAATTCGATGGGCATCAAACGCTCGAAATCGATCTTCCGGAGAGCGAATTCGGCACGGCTCGGGATCGCGCCGCCGGAGCCAGGCTCCGGGTACCAGAGCCGCTCGATGTGGCGCTTTGCGAGGGTCATCGCGGCGTCGAAGCGGATGATCGGAAACTGGCGCGCGACGTGCAGGATGGTCTGGATGACTGCCTCGCGCACCTCCGGCTTGAGATAGTCGAGCTGAGCCGTGTCGTTCCAGGGCATCGATGTGCCGTCGTTGCCGTGGTAGATGAAGCGCGCATCGCCGCTCCAGTGATCGACGCGCTTGAACGTCACTGCCGCGTCCGTGTTGTCGAAGTAGTGGTCCTCGAGGTAGATGCCCACGCGCGGATCGGGCGACAGGTTGGGGCCGTTGTACGAGTACGACGGATAAGGCGCGTCCGATCGGGTCATGAACCAGTCGGGATGCTCGACGACCCAGCGCGAATCGATGCCCATGTGGTTGGGCACCATGTCGCTGGCCAGGCGGATGCCGCGTGACCAGGCTCGGTCGCGCAGGCTGCGATAGGCCTCGTCGCCGCCCAGATCGACGGCGATGCGGTAATCCATGAGCGAGTAGGCGCTGGCCACGGCCTCCGGGTTGCCACGCATCTGCTTGATCGTCCGTGACGCCTGGCTGCGCTCCCACAATCCGATCAGCCACAGTCCGGTGAAGCCGGCGCGCTCCAGACGATCGAGCTCCTCATCGGGGATCTGGTCGAGGCGCGCGATCAGCCGCCCGTACGCGCGTGAGAGCTGGTCGAGCCAGACGTAGGTGCTTTTGGCAAGCAGCACCACCCTCGGCATCCACTCGAGATCGACGCTGAAGCGCTCGCCCTCTGGCTCGCTGCTGCCGACTCCCGCGTCGAATCCATGCAACGCCGCGACGTCCGATTCGGTCGACAGGCCTCCTCCCCCGTGGGTGGGGTTGAAGCGCATCCAGACCGCACGCTCCTCCTCGCTCAAGACGTCGAGCGAGATGACGAGGCGATCGCCAAAGCGTTCAGCGACAAACCCCCATTGGTCGCGCATCCAGCGCAGTTGCTCGGTCAGGGATCCTGTCGCCTCGCGCGCAGGCCGCCGCAGGAGGGTGATCAGGTCGTCATTGTCGGGACCAAAGGTGGGCTGCGCGCGGAAGAATGACTCGAGGCCGCGGACGACGGCCAGGTACGCGCTGCCGTCCTCCAGCCTGCGATCGTCGAACAGCTCGCCAAACGGCGCGAACGCGGGGTTGCCGTTGGCCAGCCAGACCAGGAGCAGCTCCTCGAGCGTGATCTCGCGGTTGGAGAGGCCGTTGGTCTGGCCCGCCAGGTACTCCGCCGCGGTGAGCTCGCCGCGCTGCGTGGCCGAGCCCGGGAAGTCATCGACGAATAACTCGAGCGTCTGCTGCACGACGGCGGGTGTGAGGCGTTCGTCAAGGACCCGCAGGGCACTCGACATCACGTGCGGGTTGCGCTGCTGGCGATACATGCCGACAACGAAGTGGAGGATCTCGTCGACAAGACCCATCGCATTGATGTCGCCGGCGCGGACGGCAGCACTCGGATCCGTAGCCAGGTCGCGCTGCTCGTTCATCTGTGCCGCGAAACGACGTGCCGCGGGGTAGTCGACGAACACGACGTTACCGCTCAGCCCGAACAACGCTTCGTCGAACGAATAGCGCTCGCGGGCCGCGCGGGCGACGTGGAACTCGAACGCCGGATGCTGTGCGGTCATGTGTTGCTCCATGCTACTGGCGGGGCCGATCTGTTCGAGCCCGGACCAGCGGCCTTCCTAAACCGCCCTTTTGAGCCACATCGCGCGGCACTTGCGGTGCTACTTTCGAGACCGTCAATCAAGCTAACTCGGGGGGGGCCGCCGTGCGCCGACTTTTGATCATCCTCGCCTCGCTCGCTTTGAGCCTGCTCGGCCTGGGTGTGCCAACCGTGTCCGCCGCCGCCTTGCCACTGACCCTGGTCAAGAACGGCTTCACGAATCCAGATCTTGTCACTAACGCCGGCGACGACCGGCTGTTTGTCGTCGAGCGCGGCGGTGTGGTCAAGATCATCCACGACGACAACTCGGTCTCCACGTTCCTGGATCTGACCAGCATCGTCAGCCAGAACGGCGGTGAGCAGGGCCTCCTGGGCCTTGCCTTCCACCCCGACTACTCCTTGAATGGGCTGTTCTACGTGTACTACACGCTGCGCAACGGCAACGAACAGCTGTCCGAGTACCAGCGCTCGACAGACGACGCCGACGTCGCCGATTCCAAAAGTCAGCGCGTGCTACTCACACTGAGCGACCCATACAGCAACCACAACGGTGGCTGGATGGCCTTCAAGGGCGACTACCTGTACCTGTCTTTGGGCGACGGAGGAAGCGGTGGCGACCCGCAGAACCGGGCCCAGAACCTCAACAGCTGGTGGGGCAAGATCCTGCGCATCAATCCGCTCGACCCGGATGGCAATGGGCCACTGACCTACTCCGTCCCGGCGTCGAACCCATTCGTGGGCAGGGCCGGGAAGGACGAGATCTGGTCGTATGGCGTTCGCAATCCGTGGCGTTGCTCGTTCGATGACCTGACCGGTCAGATGTGGTGCGGCGAGGTCGGTCAGGACCGCTTTGAGGAGATCGACAGAGTCAAGAGTGGCAAGGCAGTCAACTTCGGTTGGCGCAAGGTCGAGGGTTTCCATTACTACAAGTGGGGCAGCCATTCCCCTGGCAACCTGTGCGCGGGCAGCTGCTACAAGCTGCCCATCGCTGAATACGCCCACGGCGACGCGGGCGGTGGCTACCGCTGCTCCGTGACCGGTGGCTTTGTCTCGCGACGCGTCGGCGCACCGCTGTACGGCAGCTACGTGTTCGGCGATTACTGCTCCGGGGAGGTGTGGACCATCCCGGCCAACTTCGTCGCCGGCTCGGGCCTGCCCGATCCGGTCTCCGGCACCGGTTACAAGATCAGCTCATTCGGCGAAGACAACCTCGGACGCATTTACCTGGTTGATCTTGCTGGCGGGGCGATCTACGGGCTCGACGACAGCTAGAGAGCATCTGGTCGGCGTCGGAGCAAACTCCGGGGCGCTGGGCTACTGGTAGTGCGTCCAGAGGTACTCGCGCAGTGTGACGCCCGAGTCGTGCATCGCGGAAGCGATCGCGTAGCCCACGAAGCGGAAGTGCCACGGCTCCGAGTAGTAGCAAGTCTTTCCGGTCCTGTTGGGCGGATAGCTCATGACCCAACCGTATTTCCAGGCATTGGCTTTCATCCAGTGCCCTGCTGCCGTCTTGGCGAACTTCTGGGACACGTCGCCACCATTCTTGGCGCTGCCGAAGTCAATCGTCACGCCGAGCTGGTGCTCCGAGTGCCCGGGCCGGGCGACGCTGTGCTTCGCGATGGTCTCGCCATAGCGCCGAATTTCACCCTGATACAGGGCCACCTGAGTCGAGTAGCTGCGGTATGCGGAGATGACGCGCAGGCCCGCGCCGGCGTTCTTGGCCGCCTTGGCCATGCCGGCGAGGTACGAGATCACGAAGTTGCGCACCTGGCCACCGCCGTTCAAGCCGGCCTTGGACGTGGACACGAGGTGCGAGGGAACATAGTGGTTGGGCAGCTTGTAGATGGAGTCAACGAGTGTCTTCGACCAGCTGGCCGTCGAGGTGTGCCTGGTCGTGACGTCGTCGTAGCGGCATGCCGGCGGCGGGCCAGACGCGGCGGCAACTGGCGCGCCCTGGACGAAGACCCCCAGAAAGGATCCGAGTCCAAGCACGGACGCAAGAACAAACGGACGGACGCGCTGAAAACTCACGGCAACCCCCACAGTGCAACGGCTTCGCCTATTTAACCAAACCAGAGGACCATCATCAGCGACTTCTCGCGCAAGCTCAATTTGCGCGACCGTGTCATCCAAATGTGACCTTCCGTGCGTAACCTGTAGCAATGGCGTCGAAGCTAACCTGGGCGGTGGTCGGCATGGCGTCCGCGGCCGTGGCAATTGGCGTGGGCGAGGTCGTTGCCGGCGTGCTCGGATCCACGTCCGCGGTCGCGGCTATTGGCGCGCTTGTGATATCGCTTCAGCCGCCGGGCGCGAAGGACCTCATGGTGTCGATCTTCGGCACCAACGACAAGCTTGCGCTTGAGGTCATGGTCTTCGTCGGCGGCGTCATTCTTGGCGCACTCGTCGGACTGGCCGGCAGACGCGATATCCGCATCACATATGTCATCTTTGCCGCTCTTGGTGTCGTAGGCCTGCTGCTCATCCTCCAGGACCCGCTCGCCAACCTCGCGCCCGCTGCGATCACGGTCGCCGCCGCCGTCGTCGGCGGCGTTGCCACCTTCACATGGCTTTCCTCGATGCTCGCGCCCGCTGCTGTACCAGCCCTCGCCACGAGCACCGGTCGTGCCGGTAGCAGCAAAACAACGGCTGCCACTGGCGGCGTGGCCTCGATGCCCCGCCGCGCCTTCCTGGTCATCGGTGGCACCTTTATCGCCGTCGGTGCCGTGCTGTCAGTGATCGGACGCTTCCTGGGCAGTCAGGTGCCGCTGACGCCGGGCAGCTCCGTGGCCGTGCCTGCGCCACTGCAGACCGTTGGACCGCTGCCATCAAACGCGGACTTCGGCTTGGCCGATCTGACGCCGATCGTCGTCGCCAACGACGACTTCTACCTGATCGATACGCGTCTCACCACGCCGCAGATCGATGCCTCGACGTGGTCGCTGCGCGTCTACGGAATGGTCGACAAGGAGGTCACGCTGACCTACGAGCAGCTCTTGGCAATGCCGCTGGTCGAGCAATACGTGACCATCGCGTGCGTCTCGAACGAGGTCGGAGGCCACCTCGTGGGCAACGCCAAGTGGACTGGCGTGAATCTCAACTCGGTACTCGCGATGGCTGGCGTTCAACCCGGCGCGACGCAGGTGGTCGGCCATTCATACGACAAGTGGACGAGCGGATTTCCCACTGCCCATCTGTCGGGCGCGGGCGAGGATGCCATGATCGTAGTCCAGATGAATGGCGAGCCGCTGCCCGCACGCCACGGCTTCCCCGCTCGCGTGATCGTGCCCGGTCTGTACGGCTACGTCAGCGCGACCAAATGGATAACCGAGATCGAGTTGACGACGCTCGAGGCATATGACGCCTACTGGGTGCGCCTGGGCTGGGCCAAGGAGGGTCCGATCCTGACCCAATCGCGGATCGACACGCCGCGCTCCGGCCAGGGTCTGCCAAACGGCCAAGTCCAGGTCGCGGGCGTTGCCTGGGCACCGACGCGCGGCGTCGCCAAGGTCGAGGTTGATCTTGACGAAGACGAAAACTGGCGCGAGTGCCAGCTCAGCAACCCGCTATCGAACTACGCGTGGGTGCAGTGGCAGACGATGCTCGGGGCATCGCCCGGCCGACACACCGTGCGCGTACGGGCGACGGACGGAACAGGCGTGGTCCAGGAGTCGCGCGTCACGCCGCCGGCACCCGATGGGGCGCGCGGCTATCACTCGGTTTCGTTCAGCGCGTCGTAGTTCGCGCGGCGGCGATCTGCCCGTCGATGTATGTAGTCAGCGCCGCCGCCTCGTCGGCCGAAGCGAACACTCGTTTGGGGATCCACGCGATCGGGATTCGACCGCGCTTGACGACGATAACTCGGTCGTTCTGCCTGAGTTGAGTCACGGCCGACCAGGGCACATTCCCCGATCCTGACGCGGTATCGGCGGTAATGCCCTTCTCGTCAAACTTCAGCTTCGCGGTCGTGCCGATCAGGCTTCGCGCGTTGCGCTGGACTCGAAAACGGTCGAGGAATTCGGTGCCTGCGAGGACGACGAACAGCAGCCCGATCAGCAGTGTCCAGACTCCGGTGAAGAGGTCCTGCGCGACCAGCGCGACCAGGCCGCCGACGACGAGAACGGCGAGCCCGAGGATGACCCCGATGACATTGAGCGTGCGCTGCAGCAGGCGCAGGTAGACAATAAGGTCGTCGATGGTGATCGTGAATTCGATGTCGAACGGCGGTCCGCTCATAGCCGTCCCGCGCTGATGATCCGCT
>JBBQEC010000009.1:0-24301 GCA_038320305.1 Candidatus Limnocylindrales bacterium
GGCGCCGGCCCCGAGACTGCCCTGTGGTCATCGAGAAAGGGAAGCCGTCGCCGTGAGTCATCGCTACGAGTGTCTCGACGGCAACGAGGCGACCGCCCGAGTCGCCTATGCCCTGAGCGAGGTGATCTCGATCTACCCGATCACCCCGGCCTCACCGATGGCCGAGCATTGCGACGACTGGTCAGCAGCCGGTCAGCCGAATCTCTGGGGGAAAGTCCCGGACGTCGTCGAGATGCAGTCTGAGGCAGGCGCGGCGGGCGCTTTGCACGGTGCCCTCCAGAAGGGTGCGCTGGGGACGACCTTCACTGCCTCCCAGGGCTTGCTCCTCATGGTCCCGAACATGTTCAAGATCGCCGGCGAATTGACGCCGACCGTCATCCATGTCGCCGCCCGGACCGTGGCGACCCATGCCCTGTCGATCTTCGGCGATCACAGCGATGTCATGCACGCGCGCACGACCGGGTGGGCGATGCTCGCGGCTGGCTCGGTCCAGGAGGCACACGACTTCGCGTTGGTGGCGCATGCCGCCACGCTTCGGACCAGGATCCCGTTTCTGCACTTCTTCGATGGGTTCCGGACGTCGCACGAGATCAACAAGATCGCGGTCATGGACGAGGACGACATCCGAGCCCTGATCCGTGATGACGACATCCTCGCGTTCCGTAACCGGGGCATGACGCCAGACGCCCCGGTCGTGCGGGGTACCGCGCAGAATCCCGACGTCTTCTTCCAGGCACGCGAGGCATCGAACCCGTATTACCTGGCAGTGCCGGGGATCGTCCAGGAGGTCATGGACGAGCTCGCCGTACGGACCGGCCGACAATACGGGCTGGCGGACTACCACGGCGCGCCGGACGCGGACCGAGTGGTGATCGCGATGGGCTCGGCCAACGGGGCGATCGAGGAAACAGTCGACGTCCTCGCCGCCGCGGGCGAGCGAGTCGGCATGCTGCGTCTCCGTCTCTTCCAGCCGTTCCCTGCGGAGCAGATTCTGGCGGCCCTGCCTTCAACCGTGCGTGCGATTGCTGTCCTCGACCGGACGAAAGAGCCTGGGGCCGTCGGCGAACCGCTGTACCTGGAGGTCGTCGCGGCCCTGGCGGAAGCGATGGACGGCGACGCTCCCCCATTCGCGGCTGCGCCGAAGGTGATTGGAGGCCGCTACGGGCTTTCCTCGAAGGAGATGACGCCCTCGATGATCAAGCCGATCTTCGAGGAACTCGCCGCGGCGCGGCCCAAGCGGCATTTCACGGTCGGTATCTATGACGACGTGACCCACCTCAGCCTGCCGATCGAGACCGGATTCCGGCATCCGCGGCTGGCCGACGAGGTGCAGGCCGTGTTCTTCGGCCTCGGCTCAGACGGCACGGTCGGTGCCAACAAGGCATCGATCAAGATCATCGGCGAGAGCACCGACCGCTTTGCCCAGGGCTACTTCGTCTACGACTCCAAGAAGTCCGGGTCGGTCACCGTGTCGCACCTGCGCTTCGGGCCAGAACCCATTCGTTCGACCTATCTGATCGAGGACGCCGATTTCGTCGCCTGCCACCAGTTCGGGCTGCTGGGCAAGATCAAGGTCCTCGATTCCGCGAAGCACGGCGCGACCTTCCTGCTCAACGCCCCATACGGACCCGACGAGGTCTGGGATCACCTGCCGGCCGCGATCCAGCGACAGATCCTCGACAAGGATCTCGACTTCTGGGTGATCGATGCGCTCGCGGTCGCCCAGGCAGCCGGGATGGGCAGCCGGATCAACACTGTCATGCAGCCGTGTTTCTTCCAGCTCGCGGGAATCCTCCCGGCCGACGAGGCGATCATCCGGATCAAGGGCTTCGTCGAGAAGACGTACGCGAAGCGCGGCGAGGCGGTCATCGCCCGCAACTACGCTGCGATCGACCGCTCACTCGAGCGTCTATCCCACGTCACGGTGGGGGTCGTGACCGACGAGCCTGCGACCACTCCCCCGGTGCCCGAAGACGTCCCCGACTTCGTCGCCCGGATCACGGCGCGGCTGATTGCGGGCGAGGGCGACCTGCTGCCGGTGAGCGCCCTGCCTGTCGACGGCACGTTCCCGACGGGGACAGCGAAGTACGAGAAGCGGGCGATCGCCCAGATGATCCCGATCTGGGATCCCTCCATCTGCATCGACTGCGGCAAGTGCGCGATGGTCTGCCCGCACGCAACCATCCGGATGAAGGTATTCCCGACCTCCGCCGTCGAGGCTGCGCCGACAGATTTCCTGCACAAGGAGTTTCGCAGCCGCGACCTGCTCGATCATCGGCTGACGATCCAGGTCGCCCCCGACGACTGCACCGGCTGCGGCGTTTGTGTCGACGTCTGTCCGGCAAAGAGCAAGACCGATACGAGCCACAAGGCCATCAATATGGAACCGGTCGCGGCGCACCGCGATATCGAACGCCCACGCTGGGACTTCTTCCAGTCGATCGCGCCGCTCGATCGCACCCTGATCCCGATCGATTCGGTCAAGGGCAGCCAGGTTCTCGAGCCTCTCTTCGAGTTCTCGGGCGCGTGCGGCGGTTGCGGTGAGACGCCCTATATCCGGTTGGTGAGCCAGCTCTTCGGCGATCGGATGATCGTGGCCAACGCGACCGGCTGCTCGTCAATCTACGGCGCCAATCTGCCCACGACCCCGTGGACGGTCAACGCGGCGGGCCGTGGCCCGGCCTGGAACAACTCGCTCTTCGAAGACAACGCCGAATTCGGACTCGGGATGCGGCTGGCACTCGACGCCCAGTCCGATCACGCCCGTGGACTCCTCGAGCGGCTCGCCCCGGTGCTTGGCCCGGATCTCGTCGGCGACCTCCTTGGAGCTGTCCAGGACAGCGAAGTTGAGATCACGCTCCAGAGGGAACGAGTCGGCCGTCTGCGCGAGGCGCTCGCGCAAGTCGACGGTCCCCTTGCCTCCGACGCCCGACACCTGCTCGCGCTTGCCGACGACCTGGTACGCAGGGGCGTCTGGATCATCGGCGGCGACGGCTGGGCCTATGACATCGGGTTTGGCGGAGTCGATCAGGTCCTCTCGTCGGGCCGCAATGTGAACATCCTCGTCCTCGACACCGAGGTCTACTCCAACACCGGCGGTCAGGCGTCCAAGGCGACGCCGCGCGGTGCCGTCGCGAAATTCGCGGCGGCCGGCAAGGGGACGGCGAAGAAGGACCTCGGCGCGATCGCTCGCTCATACGGCAACGTGTACGTGGCCCAGGTCTCGATGGGCGCCAACGATCTCCAGACGACGAAGGCGCTGCTTGAGGCGGACGCATGGCCGGGTCCGTCGCTGGTCATCGCCTACAGCACCTGCATCGCCCACGGGATCGACATGAGCAAGTCGATGACCCACCAGAAGGACGCCGTCAAGAGCGGCTACTGGCCCCTGTATCGCTTCCAACCGTCCGAGATTGATGGCGGCCACCCGTTCAAGCTGGACTCGCACGCGCCGTCGATCCCGATCGCCGACTTCGTGGCGACAGAGACGCGCTTTGCCGTTCTCGAGCGAACGCATCCGGAACGGGCCGCCGAGCTCGCAGAGCTGGCCCAGGCCGACGCCGACGAACGGTGGCGCTACTACGAGCAGCTCGCCGGCATCGAGCGAACGGTGCCCCACCACCATCAACCGGACCCGGATATCCTGCCCGAGGTCGAGAGCGATGCAGGCTACCGCTACGAGGGCGGCGGAGACGACCAATGACCGTCGACCTGCGAACCCTCTACCTCGGTCTCGAGCTCCGCTCCCCGATCGTCGCGTCGGCCGCCCCACATAACGGTGAGCCGGCCATGGCGAGGCGGCTCGAGGCAGCCGGTGTGGGGGCGATCGTCCTCCCGTCGCTTTTCGAGGAGGAGATCCTGGCCGAGGAGGTCGGGCTCAGCCGCGCGCTCGAACAGGGCACCGAGAGCTTCGCCGAAGCCCTCGACTATTTCCCAGCCATCGACACATTCAAGGGGACGGCCGAGCGTTACCTGGCCTCACTCGAGAGCGTCAAGACGCACGCCGAAGTGCCGATCATCGCGAGCCTCAATGCGACCAGTGTCGGCGGGTGGGTCCGGTATGCACGATGCATTCAGGACGCGGGTGCGGATGGGCTCGAGCTCAACCTGTATCGCGTTGCTGCCGACCGGCTCCGGACAGCTGCCGATATCGAGGCGGCCGATCTGGAGCTGATCGCGGCGGTCCGAGCCTCGATCTCGATCCCATTGGCGATCAAGCTGAGTCCGTACTACTCGTCCTTCGCGAACTTTGCCGCCTCTGCTCGTGCAGCTGGGGCCAACGGTCTTGTGCTCTTCAATCGCTTCTATCAACCGGACTTCGATCTGGATGCGCTCGAGGTCGTGCCGCGACTCGAGCTGAGCCGACCGTCGGAGATGCGGCTGCCGGTCCGTTGGATCGCCATCCTGAGACCGCAGCTTGGCCCCGCGGTGTCCCTGGCTGCGAGCACGGGCGCCCACGCCGGTACCGACGTGGCCAAGGGACTCCTGGTCGGCGCCGACGTCGTGATGATGACCTCGGCCCTCTTGCGTTACGGTCCGGAGCACGTAGCGGCCGTCGAGGCCGAGCTTCGAGGATGGATGGCCGACCACGAGTACCCCTCGGTCTCGCAGTTGCGGGGCAGCGCCAGCGCGGCCACCGTCGACGACCCTTCAGCGTTCGAGCGCGCGAACTATATGGCGACGATCCGGTCGTGGGTCGCGCCGGGCGCGTTAACCGCCACCCACCCAAAATTGTGACAGCCGAACCGCATCGACCGAGCTAGTTCACTCGTACGCTGGGTTCGGCTGCCCGGGATTACTCGGAGACCGTGCCCGAGAAGTACTTGGCCAGGATCTTCTGCGCGCTCCAGCCGGCATTTGCGCACTTGCGCCCCGACCTCACGTACAGGTGGTAGCCCGCGTTCGCCCCGCAGGCCACGTCGGCACCGCGGCGGTAGCCGGTCAGGGGAAACTTGTCGCCGCGATGCACTGACCACGACCAGGTCAGGTTCACTGACTTGGTCACAGCACTCGGGATCTGCGTGATGGCCTTCTCGGCATAGAGTTGATCCGCGGTGGTGTCCTTCACGTCGTAGCAGGCGCCGTTGAACTTGCCGCCCCGGTAGTGGATGGCGTAGTACCAGGCGTATTGCTTGACGGCCACGGCGCCGGCGTTGCGAAGCGCGCCTTGCTTGACGTTCCACTCGCGTGAAACGACGCGCACGACGTAGTCCTTGAAGTCGACGGTGTCTACCTTGCCCTCGCTGACGCGGTAGACCTTGATGGTCGATGGCGGTTGGGAAGTCGAGTTCCAACCTGTACATTTCTGCGGCTGAGCAGACGCCAATGCCGCTCCCGGCATGGCAAACAGAATCGCGATGAGACCGGCAAGCATGGCTAGCGCCGCTGGGGCGACGCGACCCGCCGGCATCGCTGGGGCGATGCGCACGGCTGTCCTCCTTGTCGTCGCGCATTCTAACCACCACACGCAATACCGACCTCACACGACGGCGGCGACGCACGTTGCAGGCCACCGACCGCCCGCTCCTACACTCAACGACGATGGACCCAGTGCGTCGTCTGCTCGACTTCTACCGGGTCCAGGCGGAGCTCATCTGGAACTGGCGGCGCGGTCGACGGCAGCTCCTGTCGCGCGCGATCATCAGCTTCTTCGTCGCCGCGTTTGCCTTGGCGCTTACGGCCTTCCTGCTTCCCGGCGTCCGTGTCGACACGGTGCCGGCGTTGGTCATCGCGGTCATCCTCATCGGTGCCCTGAGCGCGCTCGTCAGGCCGCTGTTGATCGCGCTTGTAGCGCCGTTCTCGCTCGTGCTGATGCTCGTCACGGCGTTGATTTTCCAGGTCGGGATCTTTCTCGCACTCGAGCCTTTTGTCCCCGGCTACCACCTGGCCGAGCCACTCGACGCGCTCTTCGCGGCGGTCGTGTTCGCGATCATCAACTCGACGTTGAGCTGGCTGTTGAGCCTCGACGCGGATGACTCGTACTACTCGATGCTCGTGCGCCGCCTGCTCGCCAGGCGGCGCGACGCGATCCACTCGAAGAAGCCCGGCTTCGTGTTCATCCAGATTGACGGCCTGTCTCATCCCATCCTTCAGCAGCAGCTGCAGGCCGGCCGCGTGCCGGTCATGTCGCGCTGGGTCAACCATGGAGTCATGCGCCTCGCGTCATGGACAACGTTGCTCCCCTCCCAGACGAGTGCCAGCCAGGCGGGCATCCTCTTCGGCGACAACGACGAGATTCTCGCGTTCCGCTTGTACGAGAAGGAGACCAAGGCCCTGTTCGTGTCGAACCGCGCCGCGGACGCGGAGCAGGTCGAGCAGCGGCTCATCGATGCCGGACACAAAGGTTTGTTGAGCAGAGATGGCGCGAGCATCGGCAACCTCGTGTCGGGAGGCGCGGCGCGCTCGTACCTGACCCTGAGCACGATGACGGACCCCAGCAAGGGCCTTGGCACAAGCAGCAGCTATCTCGGCTTCTTCCTCAGCCCGTACGGCTTCGTCCACGCGATCGTGTTGGGCGTCGCGGAAGCGGCCAAGGAAGTGTTCCAGGCACGCCGCGCGCGACTGGCCCGCGTCGAGCCACGGCTCGACTCGCGCGGCTTTCCATATCCGCTTTTGAGGGCAGTGACCAACGTCGTGCTCAGGCCACTCATCACCAGTCTCGTCATCGAGGAGATGCTCCGCGGCACGCACTCGATCTACGTCACGTACACCGACTATGACGAGATCGCCCATCACAGCGGCCCGGCACGCGCGGAGAGCCTCGAGGCGCTCGACGGCATCGATCGTGTCCTGGGCACCCTCGCGCGCGCTGCGGAGGATGCGCCACGGCCGTACCACTTCGTGGTCCTTTCCGACCACGGCCAGACTCTCGGCGCCACTTTCAGGCAGCGCTATGGCAAGCCGCTGGATGACTTGATCCGCCAGCTGATGGGCGGTGCTGATGAGGTCGCAGCCGCGGTCGACGAGCTCGAGCAGTGGCGCGTCGTGAACACGTTCGTCAGCGAGCTGACGCGCGTCCGTGGCGCCCGACGCGTCGCTGAAACTGCGGTACGTCGCCGCGATCGGCGCAGCACGCCGCCGGTCCCGGAACCGCAGACAGATCTGCCAGATCTTGTCGTATGCCCAAGCGGCAACCTGGCGCTTGTCTACTTTTCGGACATGTCGAACCGGCAGACGATCGAGTCGATCAACGAACGTTTTCCAGGGATGGTCGAAGCCCTCGCGAACCACCCGGGCATCGGGCTGCTCCTGGTCGGGTCGGCGGAACATGGTCCGCTCGTGATCGGTACCTCAGGCGTTCTCCATCTGGCCGATGGCAAGATCGAGGGCGACGACCCGCTCGCGGACTACGGCGATCATGCACGCGACGCCCTCAGCCGACTGGACGCAATGGGCAACTGTGGCGACCTGGTCTTGATCAGCATGTTCGATCCGGACACGCAGCAGGTCGCGGCGTTCGAGGATCTGGTTGGCTCGCACGGCGGACTGGGCGGCGCCCAAACTGAAGCAGTCGTGCTCTACCCGTCCGACTGGGAGCTCGACACGGAGCTCGTCGGTGCTCCCGCCGTCTATGACCAGCTGCGCGCATGGATGAAGACGGCGACCCCCGAGAATGCAGTCATGGATCCTAACGACCTGGACGAGGTCGCCGCGTCAGCGATGCCGCCCGCATGAGCGAGACGTGCCCGTGAGCGATGCCCCCAACGTGAGCGAGTCCTGCGCATGATCAAGGCCGAGGCGACCTTCCTGGGCCATTCGACCGTGCTCATCGAGATGGGCGACGCGCGGATCCTGACGGACCCGGTGCTGCTCGACCGCGTATCGATCCTGCGCCGCACTGTCGGCTCGCTGCCTGACGACCTGTATCGGGACATCGACGTCGTGGTCATCAGCCACCTCCACCTCGACCACCTGGACGTGCCGTCGTTGCGCACGCTGGGCACCGACACAGCGTTGATCGTCCCGCGCGGCGCGGGTGGATACATGCGCCGGATGGGATTCACGAGGGTCGAGGAGCTCGTGCCCGGCAAGTCGGTGGTCATCGACGGGGTCGATATCCGCGCGACCAAGGCAGATCATTCGGGCTTCCGACCGCCCTTTGGTCCAACAGCCGAGGCATTGGGCTACGTTTTCGAGCTCGGCAACGAGAGCGTCTACTTCGCTGGCGACACGGACATCTTTCCCGAGATGTCCGATCTGGCCGGGGTCGATCTGGCGCTCCTGCCGGTGTGGGGCTGGGGACCGCGGCTTGGGCCCGGTCACATGGATCCCGAGCGCGCTGCAGATGCGCTGCAGGTCATTCGTCCGCGCGAGACCGTGCCGATCCATTGGGGAACGCTGTGGCCCATGGGCATGGGCCGGGTCATGCCCGAGCGGCTCGAAAAGCCGCCACTCGAATTTGCCGCGGCCGCGGAGCGCAAGGCGCCTGACGTCAAGATCTTGCTCACCCTTCCGGGTACAACAGTGCCCATCCCGCGCTGACCCGCCGTCAGGGCTTGGTCGGCGTCTAGGGCTGGGCCGCGCGCCGTGGTACGAGCACTGTCCAGTCCTGGGTCAGCACCGGCTCACCATCTTGCCGCTTAGTCGTGACGCGCAATACCAAGTAGCCACGCTCGGGCTGCCCACGCGATGTTCGCGTCTCGAGCACTTCGGCGCGGGCGCGGAGCCGGTCGCCCGGTCTGACTGGTTTCAGGTAGCGCAGGTTGTCGATGCTCACGCCCACGACAGGCGCGCCATCGAAGATGTTCGAGCGCACCATCAACCGCATCGTTGCGCTCAGGCTGTGCCAGCCACTGGCGATGATGCCGCCGAAGATCTCGCGCGACGCTCGCTCTGGATCCAGGTGAATCGGTTGGGGGTCGTACTCGGACGCGAACCCGTGGATCCGCTCGAGCGTCATCTCGTAGTCCTCGTCCGACTCGATGATCTCGCCCACGCGGAAATCCTCGAGATAGCCGCCGCTCATACGGACAATGTAAGTGACTCGGGTCGCCGGTCGCTCAAGTCATTCCGCTTGCCAACCTGAGCCCTGGCGGGTTCGCGATAGTTCCGCCCAAACGGAACTATCGTCCTTACCGACGGGCACAGCTTTTGTCGTATTGCTGCATGAGTTGGTCGACCACGAACCCCAGTCGGTGTCCTCTACGGGTCCCCGGAGAACCGCCTGGTCTCGGACCAAGACCATCGATGGCGGCGGTACTTCCGCTTGCGCGAAACGATCTGGGAGTGGGCCAAAAGAAGGACCGTGCCAACAGACCAGTCGGGTCGTTGGCTCAGCGGGTGCGGGGGAAGCCCAGGTCGACCTTGGAGGTGCCCGGGTCGGGCCAGCGCGAAGTGATGACCTTGGAGCGCGTGTAGAACTGGACGCCTTCGGGGCCGTACATGTTGAGATCGCCGAAGAGCGAGTCCTTCCAGCCACCAAAGCTGTAGTAAGCAACCGGCACGGGAATCGGCACGTTGATACCGACCATGCCGGCCTGCACTTCGAACTGGAACTGGCGTGCCGCGCCACCGTCACGCGTGAAGATGGCCGTGCCGTTGCCGTACGGATTGTCATTGATTAGCGTTACAGCCTCGTCGTACGTGGCGACGCGCACGACCTCCAGGACGGGCCCAAAGATCTCATTGCAATACGACTCGTGGTCGAGCTCGACGTTATCGATCAGCGAGGCCCCCAGGAAGAAGCCATCTTCCTTGTAGATCGGGGCCTCGCGCCCGTCCGTGACGACCGTGGCGCCCGCGGCCGTGGCCTTGTCGAGATACGAGGCGACCTTGTCGCGGTGTTCGCGCGTCACGAGCGGACCCATCTGCGATGTCTCGTCACTGCCTGCGCCGATCTTGATCTTGGGCAGGCGCTCCTTGATGGCTGCGACCAGCGGATCGCCAACGTCCCCGACTGCGACCACCACGGAGATCGCCATGCACCGCTCGCCCGACGAGCCATATCCGGCAGACACCGCCGCGTCAGCGGCCATCTCGATGTCCGCATCGGGAAGCACGATCATGTGGTTCTTCGCGCCACCCAGCGCCTGGACACGCTTGCCGTTGCGCGTTCCTGTTTCGTAGATGTACTTGGCGATGGGCGTGGAGCCCACGAACGAGACTGCCTTGATCTGCGGGTGCTCGAGGATCCGATCGACCGCGACCTTGTCGCCATGGATGACGCTGAAGACGCCCTCCGGCACACCCGCCTCAGCGAGGAGCTCGGCGATGTAGATCGACGCCGACGGATCCTTCTCCGATGGCTTGAGGATGAAGCAGTTGCCGCATGCGATCGCGTTGGCGAACATCCACATGGGCACCATCGCCGGGAAGTTGAACGGCGTTATCCCCGCCACCACACCGAGTGGCTGGCGCAGTTGGTAGACGTCTATGCCGCCGCTGACCTGCTCCGAGTAGCCGCCCTTGAGCAGATGCGGGATGCCGGTGGCGAACTCGAGGTTCTCGACGCCGCGCGCGACCTCGCCGAGCGCATCAGAGGGAACCTTGCCATGCTCCGCCGTCAGGAAAGCCGCGAGCTCCTTGCGGTGCTGATCGACGAGGTTGCGGATGCGGAACATGATTTCCGTGCGCTTGGAGAGTGAGGTCGCGCGCCATGCCGGGAATGCCGCGGACGCGGACGCCACAGCGGCATCAACCTCTTCTACTGAGGCGAAGTCGACCCACTTTTCCTGGCGACCGGTTGCGGGGTTGTAGACCGGGCCATGACGGCCGGAAGTGCCCTCGACGAGACGGCCGCCAATCCAGTGCGACACGCGAGCCATCTCAGCATGGAGGTTGCTCATGTCTATCGGTCGTTCGGCAATCTCGGTCATCGTGGTCGCTCCCTGTCTCTTATCGGCACGCCAACGATAGCCCTTCGACCGCCGGAGACGCTCGTATCAACCAACCGATGTCAGGACGCGGGTCATGACATGTGCCAGTCTGATGTCAGCGGTTGCGTGCGTCGCGGTTAGTCAGCGCGCCGACTGACTGGATCTCCGGACGGTTAGGCATACGCAGGTAGCCGACACCTGCCGCGAGCACAGCGATCGCGCCACCGACGCCGAGCGCAAGTGCAGCGCCACCGATTGCGGCAATCGAGCCCGCGAAGATTCCGCCGATTGGCGTCGAGCCCGCGAAAAGGGTCGTGTAAACGCTCATGACGCGGCCGCGTAGCACGTCTGGAACGTTCAGCTGAATCATCGTGTTGCACGTCGCGGCCATCGAGATCGTTCCCCAGCCGACGATGAACATCAGCACCATGCTGATTGGCAGGGCGCGCGATAACGAGAGCGCCATAAGCCCGACGCCCGCTGTTGCGGCACCGGCGATAAGGCGCAACATCGTGGGACGCGCGCCAAAGGCAATGACCATGGCACTGACAAATGACCCTGCGCCGCTCGCGGCCATCAGGAAGCCGTATGTGTCGGCATCACCGTGCAACACATCACGCGCGAGAAGCGGAATGAGGACAGTGAAGTTCATGGCGAACGTCGCAACGACGGTCAATATCGAGATGGCGAGGAAGATCTGCTGATCACCGCGGACATAGCGCAGCCCCTCCGAGAGCCGATCGACGACCGAGCGGACGCTCTTCTCGACGACGACGTGAGCCACGGCGTGGAGGTCTTTGGTGCGCATCAGGGCCAGGCCGATGATGACTGCCACGTAGCTCGCGGCATTGACGAAGAAGAGCGGCGCGATACCGATAAGCGCGATGGTCAGCCCGGCAATCGCAGGCCCGACGATGCGTGACATGTTGAATACGGCGCTGTTCAGAGCCACGGCATTCGCGACGTCGTCGCGTCCGACCATCTCGACCACGAACGCCTGCCGAATGGGCATGTCGAACGCGTTGACGACGCCCAGCAACAGGGCCAGAGCGAAGACCTGCCAGACCTGCACCTGGCCGGTCGCAACGAGGATGCCCAGAACGAGCGCCAGCAACCCGGACGCGGTCTGGGTTACGTAAAGTGCTTTGCGCTTTGAGACGGCGTCGGCAACAATGCCGCCGAAGAGGCCAAGGACGAGGACCGGCGCGAACTGTGCGGCTGCCACCAGGCCCAGGGCAATCGGATCGTTGGTCATCTGCAGAATCAGCCACGCCTGGCCCACGCTCTGCATCCATGACCCGATGAGCGACACGAGCATGCCCGACCAGAACAGTCGGAAATTGCGATGGCGGAACGCGGACAGGCCGCGTGGCAGCCGTGCGTGAGGCGGCACGGAAGCTGTCGAGGGCATCGGCGCCTGCTCTATGGTCATGACTGGGCGACCACGGGCAGTGCGTTGGCGGCGCTCGCGATCAGGTCGACCGCCCGGTCGATCCCCAGTCGCCCGACATCCACGGCCAAGTCGTAGCTGCGTGCATCGAGCCAATCCACACCGAACAGCCGTTGGACGTATTCGCCACGTGCCGCGTCAAGTGACTGGCACAGATCGCGCAGCGACTTTTCCTCCGGCCGCGCGTCCGGCGGGATCTCTTCGACACGCGACAGCAGATAGCGGATGCGCGCGTCCATCGACGCGTGGAGCTGGACGTGCAGCACGTCCGCGCGCTTGCCAAGGATCCACGCGCCGCCCCGGCCGATGATCACGGCATTGCCACGTTCGGCCGCTTCCTCTATGACCAGCCGCGTCACGACGACGAGCCGCTCCTGCATGGAGGTCGCAGGCAGTTGGTCGACGTAGGGCAGCGGCGCGAGCTGCGGCTCGGGCGATCCTGACGCTAACGCTGCGGTCACCCGCTGCCAGAACGAGGGCATGCGCTCGTCGTACGACTCGAGCTCTGTCTCGGGTATGCCCGAGCGGACGGCGGCCCGGGCGACGATCGCCCGATCGAGGAGCTCAGCTCCGAACTGAGCCGCGAGCCTCTTGCCGACGGGCAAGCCGGCGGCACCGAATTGGCGCGAGATCGTGATTACGGGCACTTACTTGCCCGCGAGGGTGGCAGGAATCGTCGGTTGTTCGACCTTCGTGATCGTCGGGTGTTCGACCTTTTCAGGACCGCGCAGGCTGGGCGCTCATGCGGGCCATCGCATCAACGAGCTCGCGCACCGCGGCCGTTGACTTGTCGAAGGCGGCGCGCTCGTCGGCCTCCAGCTCTATTTCGACGACCTTGGTGATGCCGCCTCGGCCGAGCTTTACGGGCACTCCCACGTAGAGACCGTCGACGCCGTAGCTGCCCTTCAAGTAGGCAGCACAGGGCAGGATCTCGTTGCGGTCATTGAGGATTGAGTCGACCATCTGCGCCACGCTTGCGGCCGGCGCGTAGTACGCCGAGCCGGTCTTGAGCAGCGCGACGACTTCGGCGCCACCGTTGCGCGTTCGCGTGACGAGAGCCTCGATCCGCTCGGCACTCATCAGCTCCGTGATCGGCACGCCCCCGGCCGTCGAGTAGCGCGGCAGCGGCACCATCGTGTCGCCGTGGCCGCCCAGGACGAAGGCGTGCGTGCTGCTGACGCTGACGCCAAGCTCCTCGGCGATGAAGCTCCGGAAGCGGGCCGAGTCGAGCACGCCGGCCATGCCGATGACTCGCTCTGGCGGAAAGCCACTCGCCTCGAGCGCGACGTGGCACATCGCGTCGAGCGGATTGGTGACGATGATGAAGATCGCGTTCGGCGAGTGCGCCGCGCTCGCGCTGACGACCGCGCGGACGATGCCTGCGTTCTTTGACAGCAGGTCGTCGCGGCTCATCCCAGGCTGGCGTGCAAGGCCGGACGTCACCACGATGATGTCGGAGCCGGCAGTGTCCGCGTAATCGTTCGTGCCGCTGACCTTCATGTCATGCCCAACGACAGGCGCGGCTTCAGCGAGATCGAGCGCCTTGCCCTGCGGCAGCCCCTCTACGATGTCGATCAAGACGACATCTGCCAGCCGTCCTTCGGCGACGCGCTGAGCTACGGAAGCGCCGACGTTGCCGGCGCCGATGACGGTGACCCTGGGACGTGCCATTGCGGCGTGCTCTCCTGTGAAGTGGTTGGCCCTCAGGCCTTGCTCCGATTGTATCGAGGGCGGGCCGACTATCCTCAGGCGCATGGCCTCATCTGGAAACGCGCGCACCGCTGCCACGCAGGAGTACCTCGCTGCCTTGCGCAATCTTGTGGCGAGCAACCAGAAAGCGACGATCGCGACACTCGCGCGGCGACTCAACGTCAGCCCGCAGGCCGTGTCGGAGATGATCGGTCGGCTGCGCGGTGAAGGCCTCGTCGACGTTGGCGACAACCGAGAGCTGAGCCTGACCACCAGCGGCCGCGCCGTGGCCGATGCGATCTTCCGCCGTCACGCCCTCGTCGAGTGGCTGCTGACAGGTGTGGTGGGCATGGGCTGGGCTGAATCGGACGTCGAGGCGCACCAGCTCCAGGCGGCCATCTCGGAGAACGTCGAGCTGCGGTTGCTCGAGTTCCTGGGCCATCCCGAAACGTGCCCGCATGGCAACCCGATCGACGTTGCCTCGGCCCACAGACGGCCGGCGGGTGTGCCGCTCAGCTCGCTGGCGTCCGGCGACCACGCCACGATCTACCGGATCACCGAAGAGGCCGAGGAAGATGCTGGGCTGCTCTCGTACCTGGAGGCGCGCGGACTGCGGCCCGGGGCGGAGATAGGCGTGCTCGCCAGCAGCGCATCGCTCGATGCGATCACGATCGAAGGACCGCGCGGCTCGGCCACATTCGGACTCCATCCAGCTCGACTCATCCTCGTTCTCCGGGGTACAGCCGACCCGAGCTTGTTCCACTCCCTGCCCGGTCACCTGCAACCGACTTAAAAGGCCTCCTGCCCGGCGCATCAGGCGCGCCTACCGCGAACAGACAAGGGCGCTTGACAGATTCCCAAAGAGGCGGCTAGCCTCTGGTCGTGCTTCCGACGTTCGTCATTGGCTTGCGCGAAGGGCTCGAAGCGGCGTTGATCGTTGGCATCGTTGCCGCGTTCCTCGCCCAGCGTGGCCGAACGGACGCGCTGCGCCTGGTATGGCTTGGGATCGCACTCGCAATCGGAGCCTGCGTCCTGTTCGCCGTCGCGCTCGAGATCTTCTCCTCAAGCCTGCCCCAACAGCAGCAAGAGGCACTCCAAACCGTCATTTCGATCATCGCTGTGGTGATGGTCAGCTACATGATCATCTGGATGAGGCGCAACTCGCGCCATTTGAAGCACGACCTGGAAACGGCGGCCGGTTCGGCACTGGCTACGGGCACGACCTGGGCGCTCATCGGCATGGCCGTGCTGGCCGTGCTGCGCGAAGGCTTCGAGACGTCCGTATTCCTGCTCGCCGCGTTCAACGCCAGCGGTAATCCGATCGCCGCCGGCTTCGGCGCCGTGATCGGTGTCGCCGCCGCCGGGGCGATCGGATGGGGCGTCTTCCACGGAGGAATGCGGATCAACCTCGCGCGCTTCTTCCGGATCACCGGTGTCGTGCTGGTGTTCGTTGCGGCGGGCCTCGTCGTCTCAGGAATTCACACCGCCCACGAGGCCGGCTGGATCAACTTCGGCCAGACCCAGATCGCAGATCTGACGTGGCTCATCCCGCCCGGTTCGATCGTGTCGGCGCTGTTGACCGACGTCCTGGGACTTCAACCACTGCCGGCTGAGATCGAGTTCGTTGGCTGGCTGCTCTACCTGGTCCCGATGCTGCTCATCGTTCTGTGGCCCACGGCTGCGCCTCGCCGGCGTGCGGAGACCGCAACCCTGAACACGGCCGCCGCGCCTCCAACCACCAGCGACTGAGGAGGTCGGATCTTGAGAAGCCACCGCGCGCTGACTGGCTGCTGCCCCTTTTCGCCGTAGTCGCCGCTGCCGGCTGCTCGAACGGCGGCCCTGCCGCGACGGTGCCGGCGTCCACGTCGGGCGCGTCGGCGGCCGCACCGTCCTCGCCCGGTCCAAGCTCAGGCACTCTACAGGTCAACGTCGTGCTGACCAATGCGGGTTGTGTGCCGGATCGTTCATCGGTGCCTGTCGGGCCAGTCATCTTCAGAGCCATCAAGGAGAGCGGCAATGCCGTCTCGGAAGTCGAGCTGATGCAGGATGACCGCATCCTTGGCGAGCGCGAGAACCTCGGCCCGGGTCTGAGCGGCACGTTCACGCCTGAGCTCGAGCCCGGCAGCTACATCCTGTATTGCCCCGGCGCGACGACGGAGCGCTCGACGTTCACCGTCACGGATGCGGGCGGGGCAACCGGCGGCCCGTCGTCGCAGCTCGACGAGATGCTGGCGACCATCAAACGCCGTTTCGACACGCACCAGCTGGCGCTGGAACGACTACTGGGCGTGGCGCCCGGGACGCTTCAGCTGATCGATGAACGAACCATTCATCTGTGGTTTGACGAAGTGATCGTCACCGACGAAGGGAAGGAGAACCGATGACCGCCGTCATCAAGACCGACAAGCTGACCAAGTACTACGGCAAGCATCGCGGCATCATCGAGCTCGACCTCGAAATCGAGGAGGGCGAGTCGTTCGGCTTTCTTGGGCCCAACGGCGCCGGCAAGACGACGATGATCCGCACTCTGCTCGACCATATAAGGCCGACGAGCGCCAGGCGACGATCTTCGGCATCGTTACCAGCCACGATCCGGTTGCGATCCATCGCCGGCTCGGCTACCTCCCGGGTGAATTCGCGCCGTACGACAAGCTCACCGGCGGTCAGACGCTCGACTACTTCGCCAACCTGCGCGGTGGTGTCGATCGCTCCTACCAGAAGCGCTTGTCGAGCGCCTTGAAATTGATCCAACGCGCAGGTTCCGCGAATACTCGAAAGGCAACAAGCAAAAGATCGGATTGGTCATCGCCCTTCAGCACCGGCCCGAGCTCCTCTTACTCGATGAGCCAACGTCCGGCCTCGACCCGCTCATCCAGCAGGAGTTCTACGCGGTCATTCGCGAGGCGAAGGAAGAGGGCTGAACGGTCTTCCTGAGCTCGCACATCCTTTCGGAGGTCGAGAAGACCTGTGATCGGGTGGCGATCATCCGGGGCGGCGAGCTGGCGCGCGTCGATCGGACTGAGGTCCTGCGGGATCTCGCCCACCACCAGGTGGAGCTCGTCTTCGCGGGACCCGTGCCGACGGCCGAGTTCGAGGCACTCTCCAGAGTCAGCGATGTGGTCGCCGATGACCACGTCCTGCGCATGCGCGTGTCGGGCAACATCACGGACGTCGTCCGTACCGCGGCCAAGTACGAGCTCGCGGACTTCGTCAGCCGCGAGCCGTCACTCGAAGAGACGTTCCTGGCCGAGTACAGCAGGCCAGACGCCGAGGTGGCCGCTCGATGACTGCCTTAGCTACCGCCGCACCGATCACGCCACCGTCGCTCCGATCGCGCCTGTGGGGCCTGGGCAGCGTCTACGGCAAGACGATTCGGGACTCGCGTCGCGCGATCATCGCCGCGGCCGTCCTGCTCGGACTCGTCTTCATCGGCGTCACGGGCGCAATCGCCAGTCAGTTCGCGACACCGGCGTCGCGGCTCAAGCTCATCGCGCTCATCAATTCCGTGCCTCCCATCCTGCAGGGTTTGGGCGGCCCGATCGTCAACGTGGGCACGATGGGCGGCTACCTCCAGTACAAGTACGGTGCCTTCTTCCCGCTGCTGCTGAGCCTGTGGTCCGTGCTCGCGCTGTCCGGCACGCTCGCCGCCGAAGCCCGCCGCGGCAGCCTCGAATTCGTGGCATCGTCGGGTCTGTCCCGGCGCGGGATCGCGCTGCAGAAGCTGGGCGGTCATCTCACGGGCATGGCCATCATCCTTCTGGTCACCCTCGTATCGATCGCAATTGCCGGGGCCAAGTTCGCGACCCTGCCCCGCGACGAGATCAGCTTCACAGCAGCCTTCGGCTACGCCATCTGGATGGTGCTGATGGCCCTGGCGGCCGGCTCGGTCGCCTTTGCGCTCGGCCCGTTCGTAGGCCGTGGCGCCGCAGCCGGCATCGCCGGCGCACTCACCATCGCAGGCGTCGTCCTCAACGGCTACCAGGCACCGGTGCCCGAGCTCGCGCCACTGGCCAACCTGACATGGTTTGGCTGGACGACCAATCATCTGCCGCTGGCCGGCCAATCCGATTGGCCGTCCGTGGTCTTCCTCGCTGTCTTCGTCGCCATCCTGCTATCGATCGGAGTCGTCGCCTTCGCTCGACGCGACATCGGTGTGACGAGCACCATTCCGACGCCGTCGATGCCGGGCTCTCTGGTCGGCCTGCGCGGTCCCGTCAGCAGATCGGTCGGGAACAACATGAACGCGGCGATCGCGTGGGGCGTTGGCATCGGGATCTTCGGACTTCTGCTGGCGGGCTCGTCGACCGGCTTCACCGACCAGCTCCAGAACTCGCCCGACTTCCTGAAGATCCTCAACGCCGCCTTTCCGAACATCGACTTCGCATCCGTTGGCGGATTCCTTCAACTCCTGTTCATCGAGATCGGCATCGTGCTGATCGGCCTGGGCGCGGTCACGCTCGTCGGCGGCTGGGCATCCGACGAAACGTCCGGCAGGCTCGAATTCGTACTCGCCACTCCCCTTTCGCGGATGCGCTGGGCGGGCAGTGGCGGGATAGTGATCTTGATCGACATGGCACTGATCGTCGTCTTCACGGCCATCGGGATCGCCATTGGCGGCGCCATCGCCGGGTCCACGGATCTTCTGGCGCCGCTCCTCGGCACGACCGTGCTGTTCTTCTACGGGGCGGCGCTGATCGGCATCGGCGTTGCTGTTGGCGGGGTGCTTGGCACGCGCCTGGCTGCACCGATAGTCGCGATCGTCGTGCTTCTGACGTGGCTGGTCCAGATCCTTGGGCCGCTCTTCAAGTGCCCGAACTCATCCAGCAGCTTGCGCTCACCAATCACTACGGCCAGCCCATGGTCGGTGTGTGGGACTGGGGCGGCATCGCCCTCTCAGCGGTGATCGCGGTGGCAGGCCTCGCGATCGGTGCGTGGGGATTCAACCGGCGCGACATGAAGGGCTAGTGTTCGGTCGATTCGTGCGCCGCTGAGCGACTCTAAGGACCGCCGGTACTCGTACTTTTGGCAGTCGCGACTTGCGCAGCGCCAGTTTGCCGGTCGCTTCAGCCGCTGAGAGGTCGTCGGGTCCGGTAAATCGGCCCAGTTGGCGTTTGCAGGGCAACTCACCGGTCGTTAGAGCCGCCCAGCGGTGCGCAGCCTCCCCGCCGCCTCCTCGCGGCGGCCGGAGGCGGCCGCGGGCCGGGCACCAAGTCCGTGGCCGACGAGATCGATCGCCTGCGCACGCTGCACGATCAGGGCGCGCTCAACGACGAGCAATTCTCCAAGGCCGTCGACCGCGTGCTGGCCGAGGGCTGACCGGCGTCCCGGGGGTATCCTGCGACGCGATGACTGACCAGCCGACTCCCGACCGCGAGATAGAAGGCGACCACCCACACGCCGTGGACCACATCGACCCGACCTGGCGCCCGGCGACACTCGCGGTGCACGCGGGTATGGCTCCCGATGAGCTGACCGGCGCGGTATCGCCGCCGATCTATCAGACCGCCACTTTCGCGCAGGAAGGCGTCGGCCGGCCGCGCGGCGGCTGGGAGTACGCACGCACCGGTAATCCGACGCGCACCCGGCTGGAAACCGCCGTTGCCGCGCTTGAAGGCGCCGCTCACGGTTTGGCATTCGCGTCTGGATCGGCCACGACGGGGACCATCGCGACGCTGGCGCTACCGGGTGAACGAATCGTGTGCGTCAACGACGTCTACGGCGGCACGTTTCGCTACTTCG
This sequence comes from Candidatus Limnocylindrales bacterium, assembly GCA_038320305.1. Taxonomy (GTDB): domain Bacteria; phylum Chloroflexota; class Limnocylindria; order Limnocylindrales; family CSP1-4; genus JALYGJ01. Next base: position 19,693 of record JBBQEC010000009.1, read on the forward strand.
AGCGTGTCCTGCACGACATGGGCGTGTCCACGACGTACGTCGCGCTCGCCGGCAACGAGATCGCGGCACTCGACGAGGTCCTGGATTCGGCGACGCGCATCGTCTGGCTGGAGACACCAACCAACCCGCACCTGCGCGTCATCGACATCGCCGCGGTCGCCGCCAGGCTCGCGGCACACATCGGGGCACGCGGCGAGAAGCCGATCCTTGTCGTCGATAACACATTCGCCTCACCGCTCGGCCAGCGACCGCTCGAGCTTGGCGCGGACATCACGTATCACTCCGCGACGAAGTACCTCGCGGGTCACTCGGACACCGTCAGTGGTGTGCTCGCCACCTCGCGCGCCGATCTGTACGAACGACTCAAGTTCCTGCAGAACGCGATCGGCGCGGTGCCCGGCCCCTTCGACTGCTTCCTCGTGCTGCGCGGCATCCGGACGTTGGCACTGCGCATGGAGCGCCACGCGGCCAACGCGCAGGCCGTGGCCGAAGCGCTGGCCGCGCGTGACGACCTCGAAGCGGTGAACTACCCGGGCTTGCGCCGCGGCCGGTTCGCGCATCCGCAGGCCGATCTCGCGGCACGGCAGATGAAGATGACGTCGGGCATGGTCTCGTTCATTCCAGCGGCGCGCGGTGGCCGTTCGGCGGAAGAGCGCGCGCGCCGCTTCGCCGAGTGCACGCACATCTTCGCCCTGGCCGAATCGCTCGGCGGAGTCGAGTCCCTCGTCGAGATCCCGGCTGTGATGACCCATGGCTCGGTGGCCAACTCACCGCTCGAGGTGTCGCCCGCGCTCGTCCGCCTGTCGGTCGGCATCGAAGACGCGGCGGACCTCATCGCGGATGTCATCCACGCCCTCGACCAGGCTTAGCGCCCTCGACCAGCCTTAACTCGCTCCATAAGGCTTAACTCCCTCCATCAGGTTCAGGCGACGCCTCAGATCGCGTCAGCATCGGCCTGCTCCACAAGCACCGTGACCGCCCCCTCGATCACCCGGCGCGCCTGCTCCTCGGCGCCGAGCGTCGTGAACAGCGTCACTCGATCTCCGACCTGGAGCTGGGTGTGGCCGTTGGGCACGATCAGCTGATCGCCACGTTCGAGCGCGACCATGACCACGCCATCGGGCAGCCCGGCGTTGCGCAGCTCGTGGCCTGCGACCGCCGAGTGTTCCGAGATATGTCCTTCGACCAGTGCGCCGCCAGCGGATAGTCCGCGCACCTGGCGGACGTTGTCGGCAAGAGCACGTCGATATGCCGCGATCGCATCGCGCGCGGAGACAATACCGATCAGCTGCCCGTCTTCCACGACCGGCGCCCACGAGACATGCGCGTCCGCCAGAGCTGCCAGCACGTCGTCCAGCCCGTCGCCGCCCGCGACCACCGGACGCTTGCCGCTGAGCAGGTCCCCGACCGTAGTGTTCGTTGCCGTCAGCTCGGTCGCATCAATGGCGCCGCGCACGAGGCCCTTGGCATCAACGACCGGCGCCCCTGGCACTCGAGCGTGGTGCAGTTGGGCCAGTGCCTGCGTGGCCGTCTGGTCGCTGCGCAGTATGAGCAGAGGCCTGCGCACGGCATCGCGCGCAGGCAGGCTGGACATCAACGGCATCGCGAACCGGAACCTGTGCGCGGGCGATTCGGCCCGCGACTTCAACTGACTTCTGTAGATCGAAGAGTCGCCAACAACGACCGTGGCGATGCCGACAGCGATCATCGCCGGAGCGAGCATTGAGAGGTTGCCGGTCATCTCGGCCACCATCAGCATCACTGCCAGAGGCGCATGGGCAACACTGCCAAAGAGCGCCATCATGGCCACGATCACGAATGGAGCCGGGTCCAGCGGAATGGCCGGGGCAAACGGCTCGAGCAGTCGCCACACGCCTGCGCCCAGGAGTCCACCAATAACCATGCCCGGGCCGAAGATGCCGCCGGATCCGCCCGAGCCGATCGACAGAGAGGTCGCGACGATCTTGGCGAGCGGCAGGATCAGCACCATCCATAACGGCAGCGCGAGCAGCGCATTGCGATCCAGCGCCGGCTGGACCCATCCGTAACCGGTGCCCAGCGCACCCGGGATCGCGATGCCGATGCAACCCACCGCGAAGCCGGCGATGGCAGGCTTGATCTCGCGTGGAATGCGCCAGCGCTGGAACAGTCGCGTCGCGCCGTAGAAGCTCGTGATGTAGAGCCGTCCAACGAGACCCGCGAGAAGGCCGATCAACGCGTAGTAGACGAGCTGGAAAGGATCGGAAAAGGTGGCGTGGATCTCGCCGAAGATGGGCGTGAAGCCGATCAGCACGCCGAACACGGAGAAGGCCACGACCGACGCGACCAAGCTTGGGACAAGTGCGTCGGCTTCGACGTCCTCGCGGTACGGGATCTCGGCGCCAAGGATCGCGCCGCCGAGTGGCGCGCGGAAAATCGCGCCAATCCCCGCGGCCATGCCCGACGCGACCGCGATGCGTGCGTCGCGCGCGTCGAGGTCCAGAACCCGTGCCAGGAACGAGCCAAAGCCGGCACCGATCTGTGCCGTTGGGCCCTCTCGGCCGCCGGACCCACCCGACCCGATGGTGATCGATGACGCGACCAGCTTGACGATGGGAATGCGCCCGCGGATGCTGCGCGCGCCGTGATGGAATGCGGCAATGGCCGCGTCCGTTCCATGTCCCTCGGCCTCCGGGGCCAGTCGGAACACGATGATCCCTGAGATGAGTCCGCCGAGTGCGACGACGAAGGGCACGGCCCACGGCAGTGGCGGCAGCGTGATCGGGTTGCCGCCCTCGCCAACCGGCGTTGGCGGGTAGTAGCCGGCGAGGGTGCCCAGGAAGAAATGCGTCGCCCACTCCAGTCCAATGAAGAAGACGGCTGCGCCGACGCCGGCGATCAACCCGATGAGCGCTCCGAGGACGACCCACTTGCGCAGATATGCCGCGCTGCGGATGCTCCGCCTCAGATCGCGCGCGAAGTCGCGCTGGAAGTTGGCCGGCGAGCGTACGATCAGTACTCGCCAGACATCGACGCAGCGACGTCGCTGAGCTTGGCCAGCGCGCGCGCATCGAGAGCGGTGTCCGATACGGCGCGCACGATCTCCGCACGTCGGAATTCGAAGATCCGCCGTCGCACGCGCCGCCCATGCAGTGTCAGTCGCGCCCGCGTCGCGCGTCGATCCGAGCTGTCAGGTTCGATCGTAAGCAAATCGCGCCGCTCGAGCCTCCGCAGCTGCCGGCTAGTGGCGGGCACAGTGACTCCGATGAGGCTCGCGACCTCGCTGACGGTCGCTCCTTCTGCGACTTCACCGAGGACAACCAGGACGCGCCACTGGGGAAAGGTCAGGTCGATGCCGTCGATACCCGCGAGGGCTCTCGCTGTGATCGCGATGCCCGCGATAACGAACCGTTCGATGATCTGAACGGTGCTGTCGGACACGCGTCACAGCCTAGCAGATACCTGCCACCTGGCTACTAAACATTGCAAGGATCCCCATGGGCGTGACTTGCGAAACAGGCGATTTGCGCGGCGTCGGCATTTGGGTATAGCCACACGTAGACGCGCGTATTAGGCTCCCAAGCGAAGCCGACACGGCACTCGCGCGGGTCGACGACACGGGTGGCGTCCACGTGCCGATTGGGCGCCGGTTTGGGAGGGCTCATGTCTCGTTTCGGTTCTCTTTGGCGTGCGCCGCGCGGTCTCATCGCCGGCCTCGCGATTGGCCTGGTGCTCGCCACGGCCGGGGTCGCAGCCGCGGGTGGCCTGAGCGGGCCAAAGATCATCACGCCCAAGACGGCGGACAAGATCACCAACCTTGACGTGCTCCGCCTCGAGATCAAGAACTACTACGGCACCCCTGGAGCCTCAACCGGCTCAGGTGCGACCGCCGGTTGGACGCTCGCGCTGGACTCGACCAGCAACTACGCCAAGGAAGCCGCGAAGGTTGCCAAGAATGGCCGGCTGTTCCTCAATGAGCGCGCCGGCCGCCGCCCGATGCAGGCCATGGTGCTCGACGTCGACGACACGACGCTGACCACATACGACTACGAGCTGTACAGCAACTGGGATTACAACCCCGCCTCGAATGGATTGTTTGTCGGCGGAACAAATGCCGCCTTCACGGGCAACGTCTTCCCGGCGACTCCGGGCATGGTCCAGATGGTCAACGTCGCCAAGGCTCTGGGCTATTCCATCTTCTTCATCACCGGTCGCCCCGACGCGCAGCATCAGCCCACGATCGCCAACCTTGTCAGCGACACCGCTGCGGGTTACTCGGATGTCACGACAGTGACCACCCTGAGCGCGCCCGTTCCCGACGTGGATGCCGGCTATCCGATGCCGACTGCGATCGATACCGGCCACGGGGGCTACACGGACGGTCTGTTCACCAAGCCGCCCGTCGGCTCATACCCGGCGTATCTCGACCAGCCGCAATTCTGCGGGCCGTCCATCACGGCGGCAGCATCGTGCCCGACCATCCTGTACAAGTCAGGCACGCGCGCCTATATCGAGTCGCTCGGGTACACGATCGTCGCCAATTTCGGCGATCAGTACAGCGACCTGAAGGGCGACCATCAGGTCAAGTGGTTCAAGATGCCGAACCCGAACTACTACCTGCCGTAGCCGT
>JBBQEC010000010.1:0-24246 GCA_038320305.1 Candidatus Limnocylindrales bacterium
AGTGGGAGCTTGATGGGAGGCGGCAGGTCGCGGACGGAACCTCGTGCCGGCGTGATCTTCCCCTCTGCGACAAGGCGGTCGTAGATGCTCGTCGCCGGAGGAATCGGACGCAGCTCGGCGACCGGCTGGCCGTGCTCAGTCACCTCGAGCGTCTCCCCCTCGCGCACACGGTCGACATAGATCGACAGGTTCTGACGCAGCTCGCGGATGCCGACGCGCGCGGGTCGCTGATCGTCGCTCATGTAGCACAATGTAGCACAAAACGAGAGCGGTTTGTTGTTGTCGGATCTCGGCACTCGCGTCAGATCCATTTCCATCAGCGCGCCACAAGATCGTCGGCACCGACTACTGGCGCATCCGCCTTGGCGACATTCGCGTGCTTTACGCACTGGACGAGAAGGAACGTGTCGTGATCGTCCTCAGGGTGGTCCGGCGCGCTGAGAGTGCCTATCGGCGCCCACCGACTTAGAGTCAGCGCCAGGTCAGCTGGCGCTCCTTGAATTGGCCGAAGCCGCGGCGGCCGACGAAGTGGCCGTCGCGGATCACATACTCACCGCGGACCAGCACGCTGCGCACGATTCCGGCCGCGGGCATGCCTTCGTACGGCGTGTAGTCGCTCGTGTGGTGCAGTTCTGCCTGGGTGATCGTGCGCCGCTCCTGCGGGTCGTACAGGACGATGTCGGCGTCCTTGCCGACCTCGAGCGAGCCTTTCGAGTTCAGGCCGAAGAGGCGCGCGGGCGTGGTCGACAACAGATCGACCATCCGCTCGACGCTGACACGCCCGCGCTGAACCCCTTCGCTGTAAACGATTGTCAGCAGCGTCTCGATACCCGGCGCGCCGTTGCTGATCTCGTCAAACGGCTGGCCGTGCAACCGCTTCTCGACGGCCATCCGATCCGGCACGTGGTCGGTCGCGATGAGATCGAGGCCACGATCACGCAGCGAGTCCCACAGCGCGGCGCGATCTTCTGGCGCGCGCAAGGGCGGTGAGATGACGTATTTGGCGCACTCATCGTCAGCGGCCGCGTAGCGCGACTCGTCCAGGGCGAGGAAGTGAGGACACGTCTCGGCAAACACCTGTTGGCCTGCGGCGCGCGCCCGGCCTATTTCGTCGATGGCCGCGCGACACGACACGTGCACGAAATAGACGGGCGCGTCGGCCGCGCGTGCCATCTCGATCGCGTGTGCGGTCCCGAGGGCTTCCACGTATGGCGGCCGTGAGTCGACATGAAATCGCGGCGCGGTCTTGCCCTCCGCCAACAGTGAGGCGACATTCGTTTCGAGCGCCTGTTTGTCCTCGCCGTGTATCTCAAGCAGCCCGCGAAAGTCGGACGTGGCGCGCAGCGCAACCTTCAGTGCCGGCTTGGGAAGGGCGAAGTCGTAGACCATGAACGCCTTGAAAGTCGGCACGCCTGCAGCGACCGCGGCTGGAATTTCGTGCGCCAGATCGGCATGCGTGGGCTGGAGCACGAGGCTCAGCGCGTAGTCGACCGCGCTGTCCGAGTCCGTCTGGCGGCGCCAAGCCGAGATGTCTGCAGGCAGCGAACCTGTTTGCGCAGCGCCCGTCCCGGGATTGTTGAAGGACAGAAACGTGGTCGTGCCGCCGAACGCGGCGGCGACCGAGTCCTGGAAGAAGCGATCCGGTTCCGCTTCGCTTGCCACGCGCGTGTGCGTGTGCACGTCGATGACGCCGGGCAGCACGAGCAAGCCTTCCGCTTCGATTACGCGAGCGTTCTCATGGGCAGCAAGCCCCTCGCCCACCCCGACGATGCGCCCGTTGGATATGGCAACGTCCGCGGTCTGGCGCCCACTCGCACTGACGACCGTGCCGCCGCGAACGATCAGGTCGGCCATGAGTACCGCTGCACGAAGTCCGGCCAGATGGCGTGGGGAAGCTCGAGCTCAAGCTCGTCGCGGAGGGGGATCCCGTGAGCACCGGTGAGCCCAATTTCAGGCTTGAGTGTTTCGCGCGCCCGAGTCACCGCATCCCGGTGCACCGCAACGAAAATGAAGCCGCGGCGCTGGTAGAAGCGCAGCGCATCAACGTTGTCGTTGGTCGTGATCAGCCACAACCTGCGCAGCTCGACTGCCTGTGCGATCGCCACGCACGCCGCGAGCAGCGCGCCCCCCACGCCCATGCCCGGAGCAAGCGATTGGAGTGACACGACCTCCATCGCAGGTCCATCGATTTCGTAGCCGACGTAGCCAAGCCACTCATCGTCATCCTGGACGATAAAGCCCGGCACGGCCGACATATCGACCAACCGGCCACGTGTCGAGGCTTGTGTCGAGCCCCAGTTCTTCGCCAGGACCTTTGCCAGGCGTGGCCGATCCGCATCCTCGATGGGTCGAATTCTGCTCATACGCCAATCGGTGTAGCGCAAAGCTCACATGGGGATGGGTTCGAGCTCGCCCAGAGAATTTGATGAGCGTGGCCGGAACCCATCTCGTGTGTCTGCACGGCCATCACAAGTTTCAAACGTCGTGTTGCGCTACGGCCATTGGCGTTTGCGTGAAAAGCGACCGGGTGCGCCTCCTGAGCAGGATCAGCTGATCTCTTCGATCGTAATGTCCTGGGCGCCATCCCAGAGGACGCGCCGACCCATTTCGCGCAGAGCATCGCGAACGTCGTCTCCGTCGGGGCCGCTCGCCGAGACGATCGTGGCGAAATGATTGCCGGCCAGCTGGCCGAGCTTCGACGAGAACGCGACGCCGCCATAGGCGATCAGGATCTCACCCTCGGAAATGTCTCCCGTGTAGACGATGATCTCGCCCGGTGCCGGGTGCGAGGTGTGATTTTCAAACCCAACAGGCAGCTTGTCGTCGCCGAATGGAATCCAGCAGCCTTCGCCGCTCCAGCGGCAGTGAATCAGCTTTGACATCAGCGGCAACAAATCACGGATCGCAGCGCAGGTCTCGGGTGCCTCAGGCTCCCAGCGAGCGGTAAAGTTGAGATTACCCACACGGATCGACAGGTCAGTCATGGCGCGCAATGTAGCGCGGGGGAGCTCGATCACACCGATGGATGTCCAGCCCACGATCTCAACCCACATTTTGAACACGGAACGCGGCGAACCAGCGCAGGGCGTTGAGGTGGTGCTGTACCACGTCGTGCCCGGCGGAGACCGCGAAGTCGGCCGCGCGTTTACGGACGCGGATGGCCGCATCCAAACGCTGCTCCAGGCGGACCTTGAGCGCGGTGACTACCGCATCGAGTTTCGTCTCGATGGCGCGTTCTTTCGGACGGTCAGCATGGCCTTTCGAGTCAACGACCCGTCGCGCACCTATCACGTGCCCTTGCTGACGGCGTCATATTCGGTCGCGAGCTACCTCGGCAGTTGAGGATCGGCGGCTGATGCGCGCGACGCGCGAAACCTTGACTCCGTTGTTCGAGGGCGCGCCGCGCTTCGTCGACCGTTTGGTCGAGCTTGACGCCGAGTCGATGGCGGACCTCTTCTACCAGGCCGAGTGGACCGCACTGACGATGCCCGAAGACGAGCAGATTGAGCTGCTCAACGCCCATCCGCGGATCGGAGCCGCTCCACAGACCGTCTCGACAATCTCGTATCGGGAGCAGGGTTACGACCACGACCCGGGAACCAAGGCGCTCCAAAGGCACCTCGACCGACTCAACGACGGATACGAGACAACCTTCGGCTTCCGATTCGTTGTTTTCGTCAACGGCCGATCGCGCGCGGAGATCGGCGATGTCATGCAGCTGCATCTTGACGCGGATCGAACGAGCGAGAAGGTGCGCGGCCTGCGCGACGTGATCGCCATTGCCCGATCTCGCGCAACGAAGCCCGACCACCGAGTCGCGTGGGTCGACAACGAGCGACGGCCGTCGCCGATCAGCAAGGAGAGGACGTGACCGCAGAGATCTACTACGGCAAGGCCGACGTATCGACCTACCGAACCTACGGCACGCCGCTCGAGGGCATCACGCCCATCTCGGAGTCGGCTTTTAACGGCCGATCGAACGTCCTTCTTGCCGCAAGCATCGAGATCCAGGTCCTGGGCACGGCGTTCATGGCCGCGTACACCGAAGGCGACAACCGGTTGGTCGTTGCCACGGACACGATGAAGAACTTCATCCATCGAGAGTCGCTGGCGTTCCATGGTTCGACCCTGGAGTCGTGGCTGGAGTTCGTGGGCCGCCGGTTCCTCGAGACCTATCCCGACATGGAGCGGTTGCGCGTCTCCGGAGTCGAGATCCCCTTCGAGCCCGTCGTCGTACCGGCCGAAAATGGCGACGGCTGGGAGGCATCTGCCGCCCTTTTTGAGCGCCAGCACGGCGACCGATCAACAGCGACCCTCGAGCTCGGACGGACCCCCGCCGGCGAGGTTGAGGTCACCAACCTGACCGCCGGACGGCTTGGCCTGCAGATGATGAAAGTCACCGGTTCTGCGTTTGCCGACTTCGCGCGCGACTCGTACACGACGCTGCCCGAGCGCAAGGATCGGCCGCTGTACGTCCACCTTGATGTTGGCTGGAAGTACGACGCGCCACTGACGGCTCTTGCCGCAGACCATGCGCGGTACGTGCCCGGAGAGCAGGTCGCGGACTTCGTCGGCGTCGTCTTCCATCGCTTCGTGTCGCTGTCGATCCAGCATCTCGTCAACGAGATCGGCAATGCCATGCTCGAGCGTTGGCCGCAGCTTTGCGAGGTGTCGTTCGAGGCCCAGAATCGACTGTGGGATCTGGCCGTCGCATCAGAGGCGGACGACCGAGTGAAGGTCTACACCGACCCACGCCCGCCCTATGGCCGCATCGGCCTCGTCCTCAAGCGCGACTAGAGGTATCCCTCTGGCACAGGCCCGGTGATATCCATCCCGTCGTCCAGCGCGATTCGAGCGAGCAGATCGTCATCTGCTTGGCCGCTGCGGATTGCGGCGCTTAACTCATCGAAATAGTCGACCATCGTGGCCGGGGAGTACAGGTTCAGTTTGCGGCTCGGTAGTGGACCGACGCGGAAGCCATGCTCGGTGCCGGCAGGAACAAAGATGAAAGAGCCGGCCGGGCAGTCGAACGTCTCCGCCCCGATGAAAACCCTGTACATGCCGTCGAGAACGTAGAACGCCTCCGCCGCATCTCGATGGGATATGCATCGGCGGCCCGAAATTGGCTGGCTCGCTCGCCTCAAGGAGAACGAACCGACCACCCGACTGCTCTCTGTCGGACTTAACGGACATGGCGAAAGTTCCGAGATCGATGATCCTGCCCTCGCCGGGCCGAAGCACAAAGGACCCCTCTTCACTCACCGCTGCTTCCTTGTTGTAATCGAAGGTTCAAGTCCACGACCGTGTCGATGTCGGGGTTGGAGCCGGGGACGTCCACAAAGGTGACCAGATTGGGATACGCACTGAAGACCTGCGAGAAGCCGCGGTCGCCTTCCAATCGCGCCGCCAGCAGCCATATCGAACGCTCGAGAACGACCGGGTTGCCGACCTTGCCGGAGTAACGCGGCACGACGACCTGTCCTTCCGCAGCGAGAACGAGCCCGAGCTGTTCGAGCGACAGGAACGGCTGATCACCGAGCAGCACGACCGCTCGCCGTGCGTCCTTGAATCGAGATACGGTCGACAACCCAAGTCGAACCGTTCCCGATATGCCCGCAGCCGGCGAGTGGTTACGTACGCGCAACTCATCATGCCACGCGCACGAGAACTCGATCTCATCCGCATCCGCGCCCAGGACGACGACGACCGGCGCGAGATGGGCGTCAGTGGCGAGATCGAGAACATGCTGGAGCATCGGTTTTCCGTCGATCGGCGTCAGGAGCTTCCGTCCGCCGAATCGGGTACCTAGACCTGCGCCCAGGATCAAACCGGCAGTCCGTGCCACGGTCGAGACGCCGAGGAGAGAACGGCGAGCGCTAAGCGGTCGCGGCGGCTTCATTGCTCCTGATGAGCAGGTCATAGGCCTCATCGAAGGTCAGTCCCGTGGTCCAGATGGCGTCGTACGCGGTCTTGAGCACCTTGGCCAGGGACTGATGCTCGACCACCACGATGGTCAGCTCGGCCGAGCCCGCGACGGGATCCTCCATGCCGAACATGACGATCGTCTCGTCGATGATCACAAGCTTCAAAGGCAGGCTGGCCACGAAACGCGCGTCCTCGCCCTGTTCAACGAAGCGCTGCACGCCGCGCATCACGGCCGGATCGTCGAATACGGAGAACTCGTAAACCGAACGCGCCTCGTGCGTCCTGATGACCTTCAGCCCCTCGACATTCTCCTGTGGCGGCGTGGCATAGGGCGGCTTCGTGAACACGAGGATCTCGCGCTTGACCTGTGCCTGGAGTTCGGCGAAGCGTTCGTTGATTGCGCGCCGATCGCGCAGCACCTCGATGTACTCGAGTGGATCGGTGTGCTTCTGGCCCGCCGCGAAGGCAGGTTTCAGGTCAGTCACCATCAGCTGAGCGTCGCGCTCCATGCGCGATAGCTGATCACGGTGCGAGGCAAGCAGGAGCTCGATCGCCGAGTCGGGCGGAGTGGCCGCGTACTTGACGACTGTGCCCGGTCGGGCTGCGGCAAGTCCCTTCTGGACGAGCGACCCAAGGACGTCGTAGATGCGCTGGCGAGGCAGCCCGGACTGCCTCGCGACCTGAGCTGCAGTGAACGAATCGCGCCTGATCAGGGTCAGGTACGCCTTCGCCTCGTAGCTCGTCAAGCCCAGGCGGGTCAGTTGGGAAACGAGATCGCTTGTGTCCACGATGGCACTATCACCACCATTGAGTGGGAGTGTCAAGGTGGCCGGAGTACCTACCGCCGATCTCGCAGCCGGATCACGAGGCGCAAGGCGGTGTGCGTGACGGAGAACGATACGACCTTGTTGTCGACCAACCCGGCATCGAGCGCGGCGGCAATCACGTCAGTGTCGCGGATCGTCGCCTGCTTGCCCTTGCGGGATACGACCCAGATCGCGCCGTTGCTTACGATCCTGGACTTGAGACGGACGAGTGCGCTCAATTCGTCAATTGAGTCAGCGGAGAAGAAGACCAGGTCCACTGAAACTCCCGTGTTGCCCTCGCTCACGGCCGACGTGCGACTGCTCAGCAGCGAACGAAAGTCGTCGTCGAAAGCGCCGGCGAGCGTGACGCGCGAGTCGGCGCGAACTCCCAGCTTGTCGAGCAGCGGGCGGGTCGAGACGAGATCTGACGAGGAGCTCATGCGCAACCGACTGTACGATCGGCCGACATGGAGCGCCATACGAACCACCTCGCGGGTGAAACGAGCCCCTACCTGCTCCAGCACGCGCACAACCCGGTCGACTGGTACCCATGGGGTCCAGACGCACTGGGCAAAGCCCGGACCGAGGACAAGCCGATCTTCCTCTCGATCGGTTACGCAGCGTGTCACTGGTGCCACGTGATGGAGCGCGAGTCGTTCGAGAACGAGGAGACGGCGCGCCAGCTGAACGAAGGGTTCGTCGCGATCAAGGTCGATCGCGAGGAGCGCCCCGACCTCGACTCGATCTACATGGACGCTGTTCAGCACCTGACCGGCAGCGGCGGCTGGCCAATGAGCATGTTCCTGACTCCGGCCGGCAAGCCGTTCTATGGCGGCACTTACTTCCCCGACCGTCCCAGACACGGACTGCCATCATTCACGCAGGTGCTCGAGCGTGTCAGCAAGGCGTGGCGCGAACGTCGCGCTGAGATCGATCGGTCTGCTGATGGGATCGCGCAAACGATCGCTGGCGGGCTTAGCGACGTGACGGCGGAAGAAGGCGCAGACGTCGGCGAATGGCTGCTCGATGCCGCGCTCGCAGGTCTTGAGCGCGCGTTCGACGCTCGCCACGGCGGCTGGGGTGGCGCCCCCAAGTTTCCGCAACCGATGACGATCGAGTTCCTGCTTCGTCTGCACGTCAAGAGGAGCGACGCCCGGCCGCTGGCGATGGCGCGTCGGACGCTCGATGCAATGGCCGCAGGCGGCATATACGACCACCTCGGCGGCGGCTTCGCCCGCTATGCCACGGACGCGGTCTGGCTCGTGCCGCATTTCGAGAAGATGCTCTACGACAACGCGCAGCTCGCGCGTGTCTACGTTCATGCGTGGCAGCTGACCAAGGAGCCGCGTTACCGGGAGGTCGCCGAACAGACACTCGAGTTCGTGGCACGCGAGCTGCGCACACCGGAAGGTGGCTTTGCCGCGAGCCTTGACGCCGATACGGACGGCGAAGAGGGCGCGACGTACGTTTGGACCAAGGCCCAGATCGATGCGCTGCTCGGCGAGGACGCGACAGCGTTTGACGCGGCCTATGGCATCACGGACGACGGCAACTGGGAAGGCCGCGTGATCCTGTCGCGGCCGATCGGCGCGGTCGACGGCGATGATGCGACGCTCGGCAGATCGCGCGCCGTCCTTATGCAGGCACGAGACCAACGGCCGCAGCCGGCGCGCGACGACAAGGTCCTGACGGCCTGGAACGGCCTGATGATCGGTGCCCTGGCAGATGCCGCGGCCGCCTTCGACGAGCCACGCTGGGCTGGGCTCGCCAGAGGCGCTGCTGACCTGTTGCTCGACAGCGTCCGCGGCGCCGACGGCCGTCTTCGCCGCTCGTGGAAGGACGGGCGCGCGCTGCATTCGGGAGTGCTCGAGGACTACGCGAATTTCGCCGATGGTTTGCTCGCGCTGTACGAGGCCACTTTCGATGAGCGCTACTTCAGTGCCGCCCGCGCTCTGGGCGACACGGTTCTGGAACATTTCGCCGACCCACGAGGTGGCTTCTTCGACACGGCCGACGATCACGAGGCGCTCATCGCGCGGCCCAGGGACGTGCAGGACAACGCGGTGCCGTCTGGCGGCGCGATGACCACGGTCGTGCTGCTCAAGCTCGCCGCGTTCACGGGCGAGGGGCGCTACACCGACGTGGCCAACGTCGCGATCTCGAACGTTGTGCAAGTTGCCGGTCGCTACCCGACCGGCTTCGCACAATGGCTGAATGCCATCGCCTTCTCGCTCGGGGCGCCGGTCGAGATCGCGATCCGCGGCGACATCAAGGCCATGGACTCAAAGGCGCTGCTACAGGTAGTGCGGCAGGTTTACAGGCCTTTCGCGGTCGTGGCCGCCGGCGCGGCGGAAGAAACCAACGTGCCTCTGCTCGAGGACCGGCCCCAACGTGACGGTCGTGCCACCGCTTATGTCTGCCGGCAGTTCGCGTGCCGTGCCCCGGTCACCGATCCCGCGGATCTCGGATCCGAATTAGCATCGGCGCCGTGAAGATCAGAGTCTGTTTCGCGGCCGCTATCGCGGCAGCGGCCGGGCTCGTTCTCGCGACGGCCGTGTTCGGCCACGCTCAGCTGGTGTCGGCCGACCCGCCCGTTGGTGGCACGATCAAGACGCCCTACGCCCTCAGCGCAACTTTCGACGATGAGCTGACCCCGGATGGCAGCTCGATCGTAGTGCAGGACTCGGGTGGCGCAAAGGTCGCGAGCGGCACGGTCAGTGCAACGGACGACAAGACGATGACGGCGGACCTGCGGCAGCTGCCGGACGGCAGCTACACGGTCCTCTGGACGGCCGTGTCAGCGGACGACAAGGCAATCGAGCGTGGCACCTACCAAATCACCGTCGGCACCGCGGCCGCGACAGTGGCGCCTTCGAACGCAGCACCAGCAAGCGCCAGCGTCTCGCCGGCTCCGTCCGCAGCGCCTGGACAATCCACGGGCAGCGCCAGCGACCTGCTGCTGCCACTCGCGATCGTCGTTGTCGTGGTCATCGGCATCGCTGTCTACTTCATCTATCGGAACAGGCGCTGACCGAGCTCGCTGCGCTGCCGCCGCCCAAGGCGCTCATCTTCGATCTGGACGGGACGCTCGTCGATACGGTCGACACACGCATCGCCGCGTGGCTGCGGACGTTCGCGGACGAGAGCATTCCGGCCAACCGCGACCACGTCGCTGCACTTATCGGCGCGGACGGCAAGAAGCTCGCTCGAGAGGTGGCTGAGCGCGCCGGCCAGCAGCTGTCGGACGCCGACCAGGAGCGCATCGACAAGCGTTCCGGCGAGATCTACGACGAGCTCAACACAGACCCGCAGACGACTGCCGGTGCACGCTCGTTGCTACTTGCGCTCGATCTGTCTCAGCTCAAATGGGCTATCGCGACGTCAAGCCGAGCCGAGCAGACCAAGGCATCTGTCGCCGCGCTCGACCTGCCCGCGCCACCAACGCTCATTGATGGCAGCCACGTCAAACACGCGAAGCCGGCCCCCGATCTGCTGCTTCTGGCCGCGGACGAGCTCGAGACACGCCCGGCCGAGTGCTGGTACGTGGGCGATTCGACTTGGGACATACGTGCCTCGGAAGCCGCCGGCATGCTGGCCGTCGGCGTGACATACGGTGCCGCGAATGAGTCGGACCTGATCGATGCGGGCGCCGATACGGTGACTTCGCTGGGCGACGTCGAGTCGGATCTGCGTGGAAGGGGTCTGCTCAGGCCCTAGACGGAGCGCAGCTCTAGTTGGCAGGAGGGCAGACGTCGCCTTGCTGTTGTGGCTCGGGCTCCGGCTCGGGCTCGCTGAAGATGTTCTGGACCTTGGCTTGCAGGCCGTCCATGCTGCCCAAAGGCACGAGGTGCGCAGGCGCAAAGTCGTACTGGTACAGGCGATCGGCATCGACACGAGACGCGATCTGGGCCAGGTATGGGAAATCGTCGCTCGAGAACGTCATGAAGAGATTCGCCTTGGCAGCATCGAGCAGACCCGGCATATGCGGTAGCAGTCCGATCGGATCAAGTTGCTTCCGGATCGACTGCAGCACGAACTGTTGGCGGCGCTCCCGCTCGTAGTCGGAATCCTGGTGACGTGAGCGGGCATAGGCGAGCGTGTCTTCGGGATCGAGGAACTGGCAGCCCTTCTTGAAGTCAACTGGATAGAGCTGCTGCTGGGAGTTGTAGTAGGCGTCGTCCGACAAGCCACTCGGAATGTTGAGCCACATGCCACCGCCTGGCAGGTTCGCGACGATATCCACGAAACCCTTCAGGTTGACCGCGACGACCCCGTCGATGTTGACGCCCGACATCTGCTGGACGGCGTAGGTAAGCGCGCGCCAGCCACGCTCACAGTCGAACTGCACCTGGCACTCGGAACCGATGCCCTCCGAGCCGGGGTACTGATTTGGGCTGGAGGCCGCGTCACGCCACAATCCGAACAGATAGCCGTTGTATTGCAGGCCGTTCTCGGTCGGGATGTTCAGCCAGTCTGGATAGCGCGAGCCGCCGAGAGGGTCGCTGACTTTGGTCAAGTTGCGCGGGAAGCTGAACAGCGCGGATTTGCACTCGGCGATGTCCACGCTCAGGAGGAGCATCGAGTCGGTGCGCAGGCTGGCCGCGCTGACGCCATCGTCGGAGCGCGAGTCCGAGCCGACAAGCAGGATGTTGAGCCGTCCATCCGCCCCGGGCGGCCACGCGGACATGTCCGGCGCGGCGGGGCATGCCTTGGGCTTGAGCGAGGCGGTGGGACCGCCTGTTGCCGGAGGTCCGTCTGTTGTCGTGGGCGTACCAGTCGCAGTGGTCTGATCGGGGCTCTGGCTGACCGCTGGCGTGGGAGTCGAGGCGGGGAGCGACGCCTCAGGCAGCGACGGCGCAGGTGTCGTCGGCGGGAGCGTATGTGTCGTGAACGTCGCCTGTGGAATGACGTCGCCTGTGTCGCCAGGGAAGTTGCCCGCGAACTGAACATATGCGACGCCGTACATACCTGGGACACCGTGCAGGATGATCGCGATCGCGACCAGGACGGCAAGGGCGATCGGGCCGCTGTAAGTAGCCGCGCGACTGTGATCCGGAGATCCTGTGCGCCGCGCGACGTCGAACGCGTCGACCATCGCGGCCAGGTGGTAGATCAGGAACGCGAAGTCGAAAATGACCAGGGCCAACGCCTTGTCCTGGGTCAAAAACGCGGTCAGCGCCTTCGATCCGCCCAGGATCAGGAAGAGCGCGGCGATGATCACGACGAGCATCGGGATCGCCCAGATCACGCCCCGGCGTGTCTCTCGCGCATAGATCTGCCCAAGTCCCGGGAATATGAATGACAGGAACGCGGCAAGGATCGGCGACGGATTCTTCACGAGGAGCGGAAGTCTAAACGGCCGACGATGGTCGGCGGCCGCGGATCAGCCCTTTGGCGGGCAGGGGTTGTTCTGCTGCTGTGGCTGCGGCTGCGGCTCCGGCTGGCTGAAGATGTTGGCCACGAAGTCGGAGATGCCCTGCATGCTGCCCAACGTGGCCACATGCGCGGGGGCGAAGTCCTCCTGGTACAGCCGATCCGCATCGACCCGCGACGCCACCTTGGCCAGGTACTGGAGGTCCGTGTCACCCAGCGACGTAAAGAGGTTCGCCTGGGCGATGCTCAATAGCGACGGGATCGAAGGCAACAGGGCCAGGGGGTCCAGCTGACGACGAACCTGCTGAAGCACGTACTGCTGCCGGCGCTCGCGCTGATAGTCAGAATCCGCATGGCGCGAGCGAGCGTAGGCGAGCGCGTACTCCGCGTCCGTGAAGTGGCAGCCCTGCTGGAAGTCGACCGGGATCTGGTTCTGCTGGGAGTCGAAGTAGGCGTCGTCCTGGAGGGCGTCCGTATACAGCCACAGGCCGCCGTAGCAACTGGGCGTGCCGGGCAACGCAACGCGCTGGTCATCACTGGGACATTGGGCGGGCAGGCTGTTGACCAGGTCGACGAAACCGTTGAGGTTGACCGAGACGACGCCGTCAATCTGCTGGCCGGTGAAGATCTGGAGCGTGCCGATGAGCGCGCGCCAGGCACGGTCGCAGTCGAACTGCTGCTGGCAATCGGAACCGCTGATTCCATCCGAGCCCGCGAAGACCGACGAGCAGTAGGCCGCGACGTGCCACAGGGAGGTCAGCAGGCCGTCGGAGTTCATGCCCTGGCAGATGCTCGATGAGGCCGTGAAGTTGCCGTTCGGGAACGCGGCCTGACCCGCCGGGCTCTGGACGTCCTCGTCGGGCAGCTTGAGCTGCATCCAGTCGGGATAACGCGTGCCGTCACCACACGATCCGTCAGAAACCGTGCACAGGTTGCGCGGGAAGCTGAACAGGGCGGCCTTACCGCTCTGGATGTCCACTGACATCAGGATCATCGAGTCCGTGCGCAGGCTCTTGGCATCAAGGCCTGTGTCGGAGCGCGAGTCGCCACCGACGAGGAGCAGGTTCAGGCGCCCGTCCTGAGCCCATGCAGGCCACGACGCCAGATCGATGGGCGGGAGCGGGGTTCGGCTGGCGATTGGAGGCTGCGAGCCTGTCGGAGAGCCCGATGGGCTCGAGGTTCCTGGAACCGAGCTGCCCGGCGCGGCGCTGGGCGAAGGATTGTCCGTCGGCGCGACGTAGCTCGGGTTGGGAGTGTTCGGCGCGAAGCTCTGCAGGACTTGCTGGTGGCCGCCTGGAACAAAGATCGAGACGTAAGCGTTGTGCGCGTCGAGGCCGTAGACCTCCGGAAAGCCGTGGATCATGATCGCGATCGCGATTAGCCCCGCCAGGGCCACGGGGGCGCCGCGTGCCTTGCCGTAGCTAACGACACGGTCTTGCCGTGCGACGTCGTATGCGTCGAGCATGGCCGCTACGTGGTACAGGAAGAACGCGATGTTGAAGATCAGCAGCGCGATCTGGTTCTGCGAGCTGGTTGCGAAGGCGACGAGATTGCCACCGACAACCATCCAGGCGCCGAGAACGATGACCAGGAGCATCGGTATCGCCCAGATGACGCCCTTGCGCGTCTCGCCCGCATAGATCTGCCCGAGACCCGGGAAAATGAATGACAGGAGAGCGGCGAGCGTCGGCGACTTGTTGGACATGGAAGCGTCAGGCCCCTGAGGAGTGTTTAGCGGTCAGCATGAAGACTGATCGGAGGAACTATTGGTTCCCGCACTCCGTGGGCACGACGGCGGGAAGAACGATCGAAAGTCTACGCCCTGAGATGTTTTAGACCCGCCGACTGCTACGTCGTACCGATTCTTTGGAGATCAGGTCCGCGCGCTATTCGACGTGCCAGACACCCTTCATGGCGTTCTGATGAACATCGCACCAGAAGAAGTAGTCGCCGGGCTGAGTGGGTGCTGTGAATGTCACTGTTTCCGTCGCATTGGGCCCCGTCTCGACTGTCGTAGCGCCCAGCGATGGCGCCGAATTGTCCGGGCCGTCGAAGAAGTTGACGTTGTGCGGCAGGTTGCTGTTGTTGACGTACGTCACAGTGACCGTGGCTCCGGCCGGAACACTGAAATCCGGTGGGTTGAAGGCAAGAGTCTGGTCGCTCGTCGTCTCCAGATTCACGGCCGAGCCCCCGCCGCCGGAGCCACTCGGGCTGCCGGGCGCGCCGGACGGGGCGCCGGAAGCGGCCTCGGACGGATTTGCGCTTGGACCAAGCGGAGCATAGGTCCAGCCAGCGGTTGTGCCACCGGCGCAGGCTGTGATCAGGAACAGCGCACCGACAGGCAGCGTGACACGGCGAATCAGCGTGGGGATATGCATTGCCCAATTCTGGCCGATTCGCGCGATAAATGTCGCCACGGGCGCGCTACCCGCGGTCAGCGGCCATATCTGGCGCCGGCTGGCGTAAGTCGCGGATCCTCAGGCATCAGACCGAGCCGGATGGCGACACCGGCTGCCTCGACTCGGCCACTGACGCCGAGCTTGGACAGGATCCGCCGTACGTGGACGGCAACGGTACGTTCGCTGATGAACAGTCGATCTGCAATTTCACGGTTTGTCCGACCTTCTGCCAGGACCAGGAGAACGCCGAATTCGCGCGGGCTCAGGCCAAATCGAGCCACGGCCGGCGGTTGCGCGGCCGAGAACCTGTCGGCAAGGCTTGCGGCAAGCTCTTCCTGAGCGGCGCCGCCCGTTAGTCCGGCGGACCCAAGGCCCGGTCCAACGGCCACGAGCTCGCGATCCGAACCGATGGGGATTGCGACCAGGTCGTCCGCGGGCAGCGTGATCCGGCCGCGTTGGGCGATGTCGCGTAGCGCGGCACGCAAAGGCGCCGCCGGAAGCTTCGCGGCTAGACGCCATCCCTCCGTCCGCGCGCGTGGGGCCGCGGCACGCCGCGCGCGCGTCGGCAGAGCCGCCTGGGCCTGCCACCAACGCGCCTTCGCGACCTGGTACGGGACGGGGATCCGGGCCCATGCCTCGGCCAAGGCTGCGTAGGTTTCCGGCTTGGTCTTGCCTCGGACGCGTTCGTGGTGCGCGCGCGCCGTGGCCATGTACATCTCCGCCTCGCGCCGCGCACCGACCGATGCAGGCAGCGAGTGGCGCGTCACGCTCTGCTCGGCAATCGGCAGCACCTCGTTGGCGAGCGTCGTAGCCTCGGCCACGATGGACCATTCACGCTTGAGCCGGCCCGCGTCGGCGGCCGCGGCGCAAGCCTCCAGCACCGTTGCCGCGGCGACCACGATCAGCGCCGAATCGCCCGTCTCGAGCACACGCCGCCAACCCTGCTCGGCGGCCGTCTGCGCGTCGCCCAGGTCGCCACGCCACAGCGCAAGGCTGACCGCGGTGCGCAGGACGAGTGCTGACCACTGGCCGGCGGGGACCGTCTCGAGCTGGAGGAGAGTGCGGCCAACCAACTGCGCCGCTTCCTCGTCGGCTCGCGATTCGACGAGCACCAAACCCAGGTACAGGGTGGGGCTGAACCAGGCAAAGCCCGCCGGCGGGAACTCCATCGCCGAGCGGCACTTAGCCTCCGCTTCCGTCCAGCGGCCAAGCTGGAAGAGGATGTCCGCCGCGTTGCCGCCCAGGAATGCTCCATAGGTCAAGCCCAGGCCGTTACGCGCCGCCTCTGCGATGCCCTCCTGAACAGCGGCCAGCGCTTGTTCTCGACGCAGGTCAAGATCAAGGAGCGTGGTCTTGTTGGCATAGCAACGCATGACCTCGTCGAGATCGTCGGCGCTCCGCGCAGCCGCGAATGCCTCGTCGAGCAGCTGCAGCCCACGATCAATGTGGCCAAGGAAGCCCGCGTTGACCGCGGCCGTGTCGGTGGCGTGCGCGAACTGACTCAAGCCGGCGTCGCCGGCCGCTCTGGCCGCGCGCCGCGCCTGTTCCGCGCGGGTGGTGCTCTCGTCGAATTCACCAGCGAGCATCAGCTGCTGGGCCAGCGCGGCGAGAGCGGCCGCTCGGGCCGGCGCCGATTCCGGAGCGACGGCGACGGCCTGCTCGAAGGCCAGGCGCGCGCCTTCCGAATCGCCGCTCGAGCGTCGATAGCGTCCCAGCTGCTCGCACAGCGCCGCGGCCCGTGCGCGGGCCGCGGCGTCGGCACGGGCCGACATCAACCGTTCGACGCGGCCGCCCGCAACGCGCTCGAGAGCCTGGGCACACAGAGTTGCCGCGCGACGGAACGAGCCGGCCGCATCGGCAGCCTCGGCGGCAGCGGCAAGGATCTCGACGTCCGCGTCGTCGACACCGTCGGTCAGCTCGAGGGCAGCAACGAGGTGCGCGAGCGTCGTCCCGCCCGGATCCAGCTCTTCCGCTTCCTCGGCTGCGGCGAGATGCTCCGCCCGTGCCTCGGTCACTTTGCCAGCGCGAACGAGGTGCCATGCGGCTTCCGCGGGCTCGTCCGCCTCAAGCTCCGCGAGTGCGCTGTGAATTCCGTGGCGTTCGGTCGGCAGTATCGAGGACTCGATCGCCTCGGCCAGCAGGACGTGGGTGATCGCAACCCCGGCCCCGGATGACGTCACGAGCCCGGAGCCTTCGACGAGAGCGACCGCACTGCGCGGCAGATGCCCGCCGGGTAGCGTCAGCCGCGCAAAATCGTCGTCACTCAGGCTTCGACGTGCGACGGCCAGAACCTTGAGGATCCGCTTTTGAGTGGCATCGAGAGCGTCGAGTCGCGCTTCAACGATCTCGTCCAGAGGTGCGGACATCCGCCCGCCGGCAAGATTCTGGTGCGCGTCAACGAGCTGCTCGGCGATCAATGGATTGCCGCGCGAGCCTTCATTGAGCGCCGCAAGGAAAGCAAGCGTTGGCCTTTCACCGAGAGCTTCTTCGGCGAGCGCGCCGACTTCTTCCGCAGTAAGCGGCCCGAGCTCGACGCGCTCAACGGGCAGCGATTCGTCGGCCAGGGCATCGATGAACGGCCGTGCCGGGTGGCCGCGCCGGATCTCGTCCGGGTGGTAACCGATGACCAGGGCGACTGGCAGGCGGCGAGCGGTGCGCAGCAGAGTGCCGATGAACTCGCGCGTACCCGCGTCGCTGTGCTCGAAATCCTCGACGATGAGCAGCACAGGCCCAGAACGCCCCAGCTGACCGAGAAGACCGAACAGAGCCTCGCGAACGCGTGCTCCGCGCTGGCTCGAAGCATTCAGATCGGGCGGGGCGAGCGACACGTCGAGTGCCTGCAGGCGCTTGCCCACATCGGGCATGAGCGCTGCGATGTCGTGCGCACCCGACCCGACGAGTGTGGCCAACTCCGAGTCGGTGACCGCAGCGAGCGTGTCGCCAAACGCCGCGCGCAACGGGCCGAATGCAATTCCTGAACGTGGTTCCACGCACTGGGCGCGACAGATCGTGACGCCATGAACGTCGCGCACACGCGAAACAAGCTCGTCCATGAGCCGCGATGTGCCCATGCCGAGCGCACCAGTGACGACGACGCGGGCCGGCTGGCATTCCGCGACACGCTGGATCGCGGCCCCCAAAACAGCCAGTTCGCGTTCACGCCCGATGAACGCCATGGGCCGAAGGATAGCGGTGGTCTTGTGGATACTGAGCAGGTGAAGAATGGTTCGGAGCAGAACAAGGCGGAAAGGTCGGTGCATCCCGACAACACCCTCAACGAGCTGACCGGCGAAGAGTGGCTGTATTTCACCAAGTCACTCTGGACGACGGCCTATCCGTCGGAGCTCGGACACCTCGAGCGAAAGGCCCACGGCGCGAACAAGCCGCCGCGTTTGATGGCCCGCCTGATCGAGTTTTTCACCCGCCCGGGAGAGCTCGTTCTCGATCCTTTCGCCGGCGTCGGTGGAACGCTTCTTGGAGCCTCGATATGTCGACCGCCGCGGCGAGCGCTGGGTTTCGAGATCGACCAGCGCTGGTCAGACGTGTACGACTTCGTGCGCGCGAAGTACGCCGGTCATGTGCTGGAGGACCTGGGGTCGTCCGATCCCGGCGGCCCACGACAATTTGACGACTCGGGTTGCAGGCTCGTCGTGGGTGACGCGAACGAGCTGCTGCGCGACGTCGAGACGGCGAGCGTCGACTTCGTCGCGACCGATCCGCCGTACAACCCGCAGCTCAAGGTGACGATGGCCGGTGGCAAGCTGGCCCAGACGCACGCAAATCGCCGAACCGACTACTCGATGGTCTCCGAGCTGCCCGGCGACATCGCCAACTCGGCCAGCTACGACGAGTTTCTGGAGCGCATCGAGTCCGTCTTCGGCGAGTTGCGACGAGTGCTCAAGGACCGGCGCTACGCGACGATCATCGTGCGCGACGCCTACCAGGACGGCCACTACCGGTTCACGGGATCGGATCTCGCGGCGCGGGCAGAGAAGGTCGGTTTCGTGACCAAGGGCGATCTGATCTGGTACCAGGCCGGAACGCGTCTGCGGCCGTACGGCTACCCGCGCAGCTTCGTGCCCAACATCGTCCACCAGCACATCCTGGTCCTGCGCGCGGGCTAGATCTCGCGGCGGTCGAGAAGCTTCTGACGCAGCTGTGGGTCTGACGCGGCGTCGATAGCCGTCCACGCCATCGCCACGGCGCCATCGTAGATCGCCTGATCGGCCGCCGGCGCAACCGTGGCAGCGGTGAACTCTGGCTGGTGATTGACCGCTGGCGCTGAGTCGATGCCCAGGATCGGATGGATCGAGGGGGTGACGTACGAGACGTTGCCCATGTCCGTCGAGAAGCGGTTCATGTCCAGCCGCTTGGGATCGTTCTGCCTGCCGTTTGGCGCGCGGCCCAGCGCCTCGACGTTCTTCGCGTAGAGCGATGTCAGCGCAGAGTCGTGGCGCATGTCGGCATAGACCGGCCGCGCGACGATCTCCAGCTCTGCGCCGGACGCCAGCGCACCGGCCTCGAAACAACGGCGCACCCTCTCGCGCAGCTCGTCGAGTCGAGCCACCGTTGGCGCGCGAACCATCCACTCGGCCGTGGCCCGCGCGGGAATGATGTTGGAGGCCTCGCCCCCCGAAATGACGATGCCGTGGACCCGATCGCCCTCGGTCAGTGCCTGTCGGAGCAGCCCGATCGCGACCTGCGCAACGACCAGCGCGTCTGACGCGTTGATGCCACGCTCCGGGAACGCGCCCGCATGTGCTGGAATGCCCGTGTACGTGACCTCGAGCGTTTGCGCAGCCAGAACCTCCGGCAGCAGCAGATCCGATGGCCCGGGATGGACCATCAAGGCGCAGTGGACGTTGTCGAAGACGCCCTTGTCGACCATGACGATCTTGCCACCGCCGCCCTCCTCTGCCGGCGTACCGATGACGCTGACCGTGATGTCAAGCGCCTCCGCCACGGCCGCCAGGGCAATGCCCGCACCGATCGCGGCGGCCGAGATGATGTTGTGGCCACATGCATGACCAACCTCGGGTAACGCGTCGTACTCGGCGATGATCGCGATGTTGAGTGGCCCAGTGCCGAATGTGCCCACGAACGCGGTCTCGAGGTCGGCGACGTTGCGCTGGACCGTGAAGCCGGCCTTCTCGAGCCAATCAATGAGCCATGTACAGGCCATGGTCTCGTGGTGGTTCAGCTCAGGATTGGCCTGGATCCAGTGCGACAGGCCGATGAGGGCTTCGTGCGCACGCTCGACGCGCTGTCGGGCGATTTCCTTCGGGTCGGTGGCGATCACGTCAGTCATTCACGCAGTATGTGGGTAGGAGCGAGCCAATCGACGGTCTCGATGTTTGAGGCCGACCATCGCACGGCGCGCAAGCTTTCAGAGCTGTGGCGGACCGCGACGGATTCGTTCAAGGACGGTGTCGGCGGACTGGTCGGATTCCCACCGGCTTTCTATGAACCAGGTGGCGCCAGCGTCGGCCATAGGCTCGAGCATCTGCCGATCCGCGCGTCGATCGGCACCCGACGAAACGCCCTCGATGACGACGTCGAACGGCCCGGATGTCGTTCGATGCTGCTTGATCCAGGCCGCAACGTTGGCCACGACCGCCGGCGTTCCCTTTTCCGACTCGATAGCTCCAGACTTGTCCGAGACGACGATTCCGTCCCACCGAGCGGCGCGACTGAGTGACTTCGGATATGGCCACGCGGCCACCGGCCAGATCGGAATTCGCGGCCGCTGTACCGGAGGCTCGAACTCCAGGTCTCGCATCCAGTAATGCTTGCCTTGGTAGCTGACCGTCTTGCCCGACCAAGCGAGCTCGAGGATGTCGAGGCACTCGTCAAGCTTTTCCGCTCGCACGCGTCTGGAAGGATCGTCGCTGCTCACCCGTGAGTACCCGCCGTCCCAGGTACCGCCCAGTCCAACGGGCAGCACGAGCCGGCCGTTCGACAGATTGTCAAGCGTGATGGTCTCCCGGGCAACCTTCCACGGTCGGCGGCGCGCCAGTGAAAAAACCATTGCTCCGAGCGTCACCCGCTCTGTCACCGCCGCCATGGCCCCAAGCACGACCCACGGATCGAACACGCCGCTCCGGTCCACGGAGATGTCGTCCCAGGCAAAGACTCCGTCCCAGCCGGCCGCTTCGGCTTCTTTGGCCATGGCCACGTAGTCGTGAACCGATCCGAATGAGGTGACTACGCCGAATTTCATTAGTCTCCTCTCCCGCCTCGCCCGATTCGCGGCGTGTCGCTCGCGGTCGACCGACCTGTCGGGCAGTAGGTTCGGCGAAACGTCGATTCGATGGTAGGGGAGCCAGGATTCGAACCTGGGACCGGACGGATATAAGCCGTCTGCTCTAACCGCTGAGCTACTCCCCCGCCCCGCGATCGTACACCGAGACGGTGCGATTCCTAGCTGCAGCCGACCACCCGCGGAGCGTCGGGCGGCAGTGTCTCAGCCGGTCCTGCCTCCACGAAAAGGATCAGCTGACCGTCGCTGCCGAACGCCCACTCAGTGACGTCGCCCGGGGGTGCCGCACACCAGGTCTGACCTTGGTTGCTCGCCGGGTAGTCGTAGCGAAACTCGCGGCAGATGCCGGCCTTGGTCAGTTGAACATCGGCCTCGGAGGCCGGCATGCCGATGCGCAGGACGACGCCTTGCACATCCGGGTTGCCGGGAACCGGCACCGGCTGGTCCCCTGGATGTGAAATCGGGCCGACCGGGTGACAACCGTTCGCGTACGTGACGCCAGTCCCGGGCGCAAAGGCCGTCAGGCGCATGTTGCTGATCCGCAGTCGTGCGTCGCCGTTCTGACCACTTCCGCTCAGATCGAGGTCGCCGACGTAGGAACCCCCACGGGCAACCCTGACCTGTGGCGCCTGGTAGTAGACCCATTCGGCGGGGCTGAGACCATCGCGAGTGCGTATACCCGTCACCCACCATTCTGTGTCGTCGGCCGCGAAGTAGATGTACAGCCGCTGCTCGAGGCCCTGCTCGGACCACTCCATCTCGAGCGTGCGGTAAGAAGAGTCACCCGGATCGGATTGAAGGCTTGCGTCAGCGGGTGGACGGAAAATGCGGCCGGCAGCCTCGATGCTCAACGAATCCGTCTCCAGCGAGGCGAACTGTGTGTGCCAGTTGAAGTTATGCTCACCACCCGACCCAACGCCCTGGGATGACAGGCCGGCGTAGCCCATCACGAGCACGCCGCCGAGGGCAACGACGAGGGTGGCACCCACAAGAGTGGCAACTGCCGAGGTGAAGCGGCCAAAGTTCAAGCCGGGCAGCCTGAGCCGGCGGCCGGGCCCCGGCATCGTCGCGAGAACGCGAATCGCTGTGTAGAGCGAAGCCGGGACCTCGTGGTAGGTGCGTGATGCGAGGGCGGCTCTGAGGTCGTGCTCGAAAGCGTTGTCGTTCATCGTTGGTCCTCCCACGCGCGGCGCAGCTGGTTGAGGCCGCGGTGCAGTCGTGACTTGACCGTGCCCGGCCGGGTACCCAGGCGGCGGGCGATCTCGTCGACCTCCAAGTCGAGGAAGAAGCGCATCGCGACGACGATGCGCTGGTCTGGGTTGAGTTGATCGAGCGCGCTGCTCAATGCAGCGCGCTCGGCGCTGCCGGACGCCGGATCAGCCGCGTGAATGCGGCTGGACGACGCCTCGGAGATGGGTGTGAATTGGGGCCCCGCGCGGCGCCGCCGCAATCGGTCGCGACACGCATTAACGACGATGCGCTGGAACCAGGCATCGAAGTGTTCCGGCTCGCGAAGTCGGTTGCGTGACCGCCATGCTCGCTCGAGCGCATCCTGGGTGGCGTCCTCAGCGTCGCTCGGATTGCCCAGGATTACCGACGCTAAGCGGTAGCCCGCCGCCAGCCTGCTTTCGAGGTTCGAGCGGAACAGCTCGTCCGAATTGGACGCGATGGTCTGCCGAAGATCGTCGGTCGGGGCGGCCACCACAACTCGCTCGTTGCTCATCTAACCAACCTGACGAGTGGCGCGGGTCGAAACGTTCCCTCTTATCGGCCGAGGAGGACCTGAAAGACGACCACTAAGACGATGTACGCAATCGGCACGGCAGCGAAGAGGCCGAGGACGCCCGCCCAGGCTGATCGTTTGTGCTCGCCAGCCGCGCCCGACGGCAACTTGACCCACACGTAAGTGGCCAGGCTGCCAACAACCAGAACAACAATCACGTACAGGACGATCCACGGCGCGAGATCTGCCGATGGCGCGGCGATCGCGTAGACGAGCAACAGCAGGCCGCCGCCGATGGCCACGGCCAGATTCGCAGCCACTGCCCGAAACACAGGCTGGGGCGGGTTCTTGAACTGCCGCCAGCGGACCTCGAGCCACGATCGCTGGGCCGGTCGTGGATCGGGCTGCGGGTCGCTCACTGGCCGAGCAACGGCAGCCGGCGCGGGATCGAATCTGGCGTGTTTGCGGCAATCTCGCGGACCGCGCCGACGAACTTGTTGATCTCATCCTCCGTGTTGAACCAGCCGGCGCTCGCACGGATGGCCAGTCCGTCCGGAGTGAGGCCGACGATCGCAAATGCACGGCGGCGCAGCTCGTCGACCGTGTCCTCGATCGACCAACGATCCACGCTGAATTCAGCGATGGCCGGCCGACCATCAGTGGTGGATCGGACACGAACCCGGGGAATCTCCAGAAGCGATTCGCGCAGGACTGCGACCAAAGACTTCGTGCGCGCATACGCCCACTCGAGCCCCACATACATCTCAATCCAGCCGACACTACGCGCCAGTCCGAGCACCGCCGTGCGAGCCAGGCCCGACGATGGCGCCACGCCGAAAGCCGAGGAACGGACGCGAGGACCGATCCACAACGCGGCGGTCTGCTCCGGACCGAGCAGCCACTTGTCGCACGCAAAGGCGACGAAGTCGGCTCCGAGTGACTCTGCGGTGATCTGCTCTGCGCCGACCATCAGCGAAGCATCGAGCAGCACCGTGTCGCGACTGTTCGAGAGGCGTCCGGCCAGGCCGATTGCGGCGTCAATGCCCGGTGTCAGCACGATCTCTGAAGGATCGGCCACGAGCAGTGCCGCCAGCACGGCACGCGCCTCCTCGACGCGCTGTTCATAGTCCTCATCGCGACCAACAGTCGGGCGGCCGACCTTCAGCTCCCAGTCGTCGGTCTCGCGCATGGCCGCGGCCGTTTCTGCCGGTAGTGGCCCAAATGTGGCCGTGTCGAGATAGATCCCGGCCGACGTGGCCGGCAACAGCTCGCGCAGTCGGGCAACCTTTTGTCCGTCGGTCTCCCGTGAAAGGTCGGTGCTCATGCGGGCGGCGCAGCGCCGGTGTGCGTCTGAACGCTGAATCGGCGCCCGCTCTCAAGTCGGTGAAAGAGCGTTTCTACGTTTGACAGCGTGTCGATCTCGCGCGCGTCCTTGTCCGGCCGCAGCCGGAAGATGCGTGGAAAGCGCAGCGCGAAGCCGGAGTCGTGGCGGTTCGACCTATGGATCACGTCGAAGGCGATCTCGACCACGATGTTGGGCTCGACGACGAAGAAGCGGCCCCGCTGCTCGATCGTGTGCTCGAGGAAGTACGCCGTCATCTCTGCGATCTCCTTGTCGGTCAGGCCGCTATAGGCCTTGCCGATCGTGACGAGCCGGTCGCCACTGCCGGGGCGGTCGTCGCGCACCGCGAACGTGTAGTCCGACAGGACCCCGTGACGCTTGCCGTGGCCCACCTCAACGCCCACCACGACGCAATCGAG